>JBOHFY010000272.1:0-4337 GCA_050699895.1 Pseudonocardiaceae bacterium | reverse complement strand
GTGCTGCTCCGCGACGGTCAGCAAGTCGCGACCGCGACCCCACCCAGGGTCACCGCCGTGGACGGCACCGCCGCCGGTGACGCGTTCATCGCCACCGCGGTAGCCGGCCTGCTGCGTGGGCTGCCCGACGCCGAGCTGCTCACCCGAGCGTGCGCGGCGGGCGCGCTGGCGGCCACCCGGCCCGGTGCTCAGCCGTCCCTGCCCACCGCCGCCGAGATCGACGAAGTCCTTGCCCGGTGACCACCGCGCGCTCAGCGGCGGTAAGCGAAGAAGCGCTGCCCGAAACGCCGCAGCACGAGATCGAGGCCGAAGGTCTTCACCAGGTTATCCTCGGTCAGCACCGCCTCGAGCAGCCCCTGCGCGACCACCGCCCCGTCGCGCATCAGCATGGCGTGCGTGAAGCCCGGCGGGATCTCCTCGACATGGTGGGTCACCAGCACCGTCGCGGGGGCGTCCGGATCGGCGGCCAACGCGGCCAGCCGGCCCACCAGGTCCTCCCGGCTGCCCAGGTCCAGCCCCGCCGCGGGCTCGTCGAGCAGGAGCAGCTCCGGGTCGGTCATCAGCGCCCGGGCGATCAGTACCCGCTTGCGTTCTCCTTCGGACAGGGTGCCGAAGCGCCGCCGCGCCATCCCCTCGATGCCGCAGGCGGCCAACAGCCCGGCGGCTCGCGCGCCGTCGAGGTCCTCGTAGCGTTCCCGCCACCGGCCGAGCACCGCGTAGCCGGCGCTGAGCACCAGGTCGGACACCACCTCATCGGCGGGGATCCGGCTGGCCAACGACGCCGAGGAGAACCCGATCCTGGGCCGGAGCTCGAACACGTCGACGCGGCCCAGCCGTTCCCCGAGCACGTGCACCGTCCCGGCGCTCGGGTGCAGCTCGGTCGCGGCCAGCCGCAGCAGGGTGGTCTTGCCGGCGCCGTTGGGCCCCAGCACCACCCACTTCTCGTCCAGCTCCACCCGCCAGTCCACCCCCTCGAGCAGCGTGCTGGCGCCGCGCCGGACGCTCACGCCGTCCATCCGCACCACGAGGTCGGTCAGGTCGACGGTCACCCGCCTATTGTGCTGATCGGCACGGCCGCACAGAATGTCGGACCGGGCAGGCAAGATGCTCTTCGTGACCCACCCACAAGTCGGCCGGCCGTTCCCGCTCGGTGCCCACACCGAGGGCGGCGGGGTGCGCTTCGCGGTGGCCTCCTCGGTCGCCGACCGGGTCGAGGTGTGCCTGCTGTGGCCGGACGGCGACGAGCTCCGGGTGCCGCTGACCGAACGCACCTTCGGGGTGTGGCACGGGCTGGTGCCGGGTCTCGGCCCCGGGCAACGTTACGGCTACCGGGTGCACGGGCCCTGGGACCCCGTGCGGGGCCTGCTGTGCAACCCCGCCAAGCTGCTGGTCGATCCGTACACGTTGCGGGTCGAGGGCGGCGTGACCGATCTGCGGGCCGCGCTGGGCTACCGGGGCGACCCCTCCGGACCCCGCTGCGAGGTCGACTCGTTGGGCAGCGTCCCGGTATCGGTGGTCACCGCGCCCGGTGGCCCGGACACCGGCACCCGACCCGACGTGCCGTGGGAACAGACGGTGCTCTACGAGCTGCACGTGCGTGGCTTCACCCGTACCCACCCCGAGGTGCCGCCCGAGCATCGTGGCACCTACCTGGGGCTGGCGCACCCCGCGGTGACCTCGTATCTCACCGGTCTGGGTGTCACCGCCGTGGAGCTGCTGCCGGTGTCCGCGTTCTGCCCCGAGCCGTCCCTGCTGCGCACCGGGTCGCGCAACTACTGGGGCTACTCCCCGCTGGCCCTGCTCGCGGTGCATCCCGGGTATGCCGCCGTGCCCGGCGCTGAGGTGGCGGAGTTCCGCACGATGGTGGCCGCGCTGCACGCGGCGGGCCTGGAAGTCATCGTCGACGTGGTGGCGAACCACACCTGCGAGGGTGACGTGGGCGGTCCCACCCTCGCCTACCGGGGGCTGGACGCACGCGCCTACTACCTCGATCACTACCGGGAGCGGGACCTCACCGGCTGCGGCAACACCCTGGACACCGGCTCCCCCACGGTGATCGCGCTGGTCACCGACGCGCTGCGGTACTGGGCCGGCGAGCTGGGCGTCGACGGGTTCCGACTCGACCTGGCCAGCGTGCTGGGGCGGCCCCGGGGTGGGCCGTTCGACCCGGCCGCCCCGCTGCTCACGGCGATCGTCACCGACCCACTGCTACGTACCCGCAAGCTCATCGCCGAGCCCTGGGACGCCACCGCCGACGGGTACCAAGTCGGCGGGTTCGGCGTGCATTTCAGCGAGTGGAACGGGCGCTACCGGGACGTGGCGCGCGACTTCTGGCGCGGCGTCCCCGGCGTCAGCCAGCTCGCCTCCCGGCTGGCGGGCAGCTCAGACCTGTACGCGGCCAGCGGACGCCGGCCGTGGGCATCGGTCAACTTCGTCACCGCGCACGACGGGTTCACCCTGCGGGACCTGGTCTCCTACCACCGCAAGCGCAATGAGGCCAACGGTGAGGGCGGCGCCGATGGCACCGACGACAACCGGTCCTGGAACTGCGGCGCCGAGGGGGAGACCGAGGACCCAGCGGTGCGCGGCCTGCGCGGCCGCCAGGCCCGCAACCTGCTGGCCACCCTGGTGTTGTCCACCGGCACCCCAATGCTGCTGGCCGGCGACGAGCGCTGGCGCACCCAGCGCGGCAACAACAACCCCTACCGGCTCGACGACGAGACCTCATGGCTGGACTGGTCCACGGATCCGGACGCCGAGATGCTGACCGCGTTCACTCGCCGCCTGCTCGCGCTGCGCGCCACGACGCCCGCGCTGCGCCAACCGGAGTTCTTCGAGGGCCGTGTCACCCCCGGCGACACCCCCGACCTGGTCTGGTTCCGTCCCGACGGCCGAGTCATGCGGCTCGAGGACTGGCGAGACGGCCACCGGCAGACACTGAGCATGTGGATCAACGGCGCCGACGTGCGGTCACACCCGCCGCCACCGGTCACCGACTCGTGGCTGCTGGTGCTGCACGCCGGCGCGCACTCAATCATGGTCACGCTACCGGGCCCGAAGTACGGCCAGCGATACGAGCCGGTGCTGGACACCGGGTCCCCGGACGGCGGCCCCGTCCACCCCCGCAGCAGGCGCCCCAGCACCCGGATGTCCGTCCCGGCCCGAACGGTGCTGGTCTTCCGCGCGGTGCGGCGCTAGGTGGCCAGGTGGAGCAGGCCGAACTCGGCGGGGGTGGCCATCAAGGGGTGCCTCGGCAGGACGCGCACGGTGTAGCCGAGCAGGCCGGCGTGCGGCAGCCGCAGGGTCGCCTCGAATCGCGCCTCCCCGGCGTCCGCATCGCCGACCGCATCGCCAACTGGGCCGCCGACCGACCGCATGGCCACCACGAGCACGTCCCGCAGCTCGTCGCGGTCGTCGACCCGACCGACGATGGCCTGGACATCCACATCGCCGGGCCGCAGACCAGCCAGCGCGACCGCCGCGCGGACGGTCATCTCCGAGCCCAGCTCCGGCGTGGCGGGCAGGCCGGAGATGTCGACCTGCGCGACCCGTACCCGGGGCCAGGCCGCACGCACCCGCGACCGGTACTCGGCCAGGACGCGCGCCCCAGCGAAGGAGTCGGCGCGCACTCCCGCCGCCGAGCGGGCGGCCGGCGCGTAGAGGCGCTCCACGTACTCCTGCACCATCCGGCAGGCCTGGACCTGGGGGCGCACCGAGGCCAGCGTGTGGCGCACCATGAACACCCAACGCCGCGGCACGCCGGCGGCGCCACGGTCGTAGAACCGGGGGGCGACCTGCGTGGCGATCAGCTCGTAAAGCGCGTGTGCCTCCAGGGTGTCGCGCCGCGCCGCGTCCTCGATGCCGTCGGCGGTCGGGATCGCCCAGCCGTTCTCGCCGTCGTAGAGCTCATCCCACCAGCCGTCCCGGATGGACAGGTTCAACCCACCGTTGAGCGCGGATTTCATCCCCGAGGTGCCGCACGCCTCCAGCGGCCGCAGTGGGTTGTTCAGCCACACGTCGCAGCCCCAGTACAGGTAGCGGGCCATCGACATGTCGTAGTCGGGCAGGAACACCATCCGGTGGCGCACGTCCGGCGCGTCGGCGAACCGCACGACCTGCTGGATCAGCGCCTTGCCCCCGTCGTCAGCGGGGTGGGACTTGCCGGCGATGATCAGCTGCACCGGGTGCTCGGGGTCCAGCAGCAGCGCCCGGAGCCGCTGCGGGTCGCGCAGCATCAGGGTGAGCCGCTAGTAGGTGGGCACCCGGCGGGCGAACCCCATCGTGAGCACCTGGGGGTCGAAGACTTGCGACGTCCAGCCCAGCTCCGGCGCGGAGGC
>JBOHFY010000271.1:0-1576 GCA_050699895.1 Pseudonocardiaceae bacterium | reverse complement strand
GCCTTGCTGGGCACCATGGGGCGAGCCGGTGGGAAGATCGGGATCGACAGCAAGGTGCCGGTCATTGAGGCCCTGCGGAACATCACCCTGTCCCTGCGCCACGGGGACCGGGTCGGCCTGATCGGGCACAACGGGGCGGGCAAGTCCACCCTGCTGCGGCTGCTGTCCGGGATATACGAGCCGACCACGGGCATCTCGCGGATCGTCGGGAGAGTCGCCCCCGTCTTCGACCTCGGCGTCGGCATGGACCCGGAGATCTCCGGGTACGAGAACATCATCATCCGGGGGCTGTTCCTCGGCATGACCCGCAAGCAGATGGAGACCCGCACCGAAGAGATCGCCGAGTTCAGCGAGCTCGGCGACTACCTGTCGATGCCGCTGCGCACCTATTCGACCGGCATGCGGGTCCGTCTCGCGCTGGGTGTGGTGACCAGCATCGACCCGGAGATCCTGCTCCTGGACGAGGGCATCGGGGCGGTGGACGCGGCGTTTCTGGAGAAGGCCCGCGATCGCCTCACCGCGCTGGTCGAGCGCTCCGGGATCCTGGTGTTCGCGTCGCACTCCGAGGAGTTCCTGATCGAGCTGTGTACCTCCGCGCTGTGGCTGGACCACGGGGAGATCCGCGAGCAGGGTGACCTACACCAGGTACTGTCCCGCTACAAGGACCGCGTCACTGGCGCGCTCCCATGACCGCCGCCGCATTCAGCGGGCTCAGCGTGGTTATCCAGCTGGCTCGTACCACGCTGAGCCCGCTGAATGCGGTTGCCGATGGGGGAGTCACCAGATGAGCATGGTGGTGGTGGTGGTGGTGACTCGGCATCGGCGGGAGCTGCTGGGCAAGTCGCTCGCCGTTGTCGCGGAACAGACCCGGATGCCGGACCATCTCGTGGTGGTGGACAACGGGCCGGACGACCCTGCCGAGGAGGTCGTCGCGGACTGCCCGATCCCGTCCACCTACCTGCCCTCGCTGCGCAACCTCGGTGGCGCGGGCGGGTTCGCGCTGGGCATCCTGCACGCCTTGGCGCTCGGCGCGGACTGGGTCTGGCTGGCTGACGACGACGGCTGCCCCGCGGACGTCCGGGTGCTCCAGACCCTGCTTGAGGAGGCCCGGCGCCGGGACCTCGCGGTGAGCTCCCCGGTGGTGGTCAACATCGACGACCCGGAACGGCTGGCGTTCCCGCTGCGGCGGGGGCTGACCTGGAAGCGGCGGCGCAGCGAGCTGGGGACCGACTTCCTGCCCGGCATCGCGAGCTTCTTCAACGGCGCCCTGTTCAGCGCCGACGCGCTGGACGTCGTCGGCGTGCCGGACTACCGGCTGTTCGTCCGAGGCGACGAAGTGGAGGTGCACCGCCGGGTGGTCCGCTCCGGGCTGCGCTTCGGCACGACGCTGCGGGCCTCCTACGCGCACCCGGACGGCTCAGCGGAGTTCAAGCCGATGCTGCGCGGGCATTTCCACGCCCAGGACCCCGCCGACGAGGTCAAGCGGTACTACACCTACCGCAACCGCGGGTACCTCCTGTCCCAGCCGGGGATGCGCTGGATCGGGATGCTGGAGGTGTTCCGGTTCGGGCTGTAC
>JBOHFY010000270.1:0-30550 GCA_050699895.1 Pseudonocardiaceae bacterium | reverse complement strand
CCAGCAGAACCGCGTCCGCAGTGCGCATCGCCAGCTCCGCCTGCCCGGCCACCTCGGCCTGCAGGCCACGCGCGTCGGGCTGCCATCCTCCGGTGTCCACCACGGTGACCCGGTCCGGCGCGCGGTGGCGCAGCGCGAGATCCCGCACCGCGCGGTGCAGCGCGGCCGACAGCGGGCGGCGCAGCCCACCGTCGGGTCGCGCTTCGATCTTGCCGGCACCCCAGCCTCGGCGCATCGCCCGTGACCGGAGCTCGCCGAGGAGCACCGTCTTGCCCACCCCGCGCAGGCCGGTCAACACCAGGGAGCGCTCTGGGCGGCCGCGAGCCACTCGCTCCAGCACCACGTCGAACGCGGCCAGCTCGCGGTCTCGCCCGGCCAGCTCGGGAGGTCGCTGCCCGGCGCCGGGAGCGAACGGGTTACGCACCGGATCCATCCTCGGACAGTATCCGGCTATCTAGCGTCAACCGCAGATTCCCCAATACATCGCCATACGCGTGTCGCGCTCGAGAGGACTGGGGATAACCCGTGAGTGGCAATACGAGTCGTAGCACGCAACGCCACTCACGGGTTAACAAGTGTGCTCGTGGTCGGCGTGGTCGGCGTGCTCGACCTGCAGGGTGCTGTGGGTGAGCCCGAAGTGGTTGCGCAGCGCGGTCGCGGCGGCGTCGAGCACGCAGGTCTCCCCGCAGCGCAGCGACCGGGCCTCGTCGACCACCAGGTGCGCGGAGACCGCATGACGGCCTGACGTGATCGTCCACAGGTGCAGGTCGTGCACGCCACGCACCCCCGGCACCGTGCGCAGCACCCGGTCCACCTCCGCGGTATCCACGCCTCGCGGGGTGCCCTCCAGCAGCACGTGCGCCGCTTCGCGCAGTAGCGCCAGTGCCCGTGGCACGATCAGGGCGGCGATTACCAGGGACGCGACCGGGTCGGCCTGGCGCCAGCCGGTGGTGAGCACCACGAGCGCCGCCCCGAGCACCGCGACGGAGCCGAGCACATCGCCCATCACCTCCAGCAACGCGCCGCGCAGGTTGAGACTGCGCTGGCCAGATTCGTTCTCGCCAGCTTCGTTCTGGCCAGCCCCGCCGCGGGTGAGCACCCCCAGCGCGGCCAGGTTGCCGATCAACCCGAGTGCTCCGAGCGCCAGCAGCGGGACCCCGGCGACCGGTGGCGGAGCAGCCAGCCGGACCGCCGCCTCCACCGCCACCACCACGCCCACCACCAGCAGCGCCAGCGCGTTGAGCGCGGCGGCGAGGATCTCCGCGCGGCCCAGGCCGTAGGTCTGGTAGTGACTCGGTGGGCGCTGCGCGAGCACGGTGGCGATCAGCGAGACCGCGAGGCCCAGCGCGTCCGTGGCCAGATGCCCGGCATCGGCGAGCAAGGCCAGCGATCCGGTGAGGGCGGCGCCGAGGACTTCCGCCAGCAGCACCGCGGAGAGGATCGCCCGCGCCCAGCCGAGCCGGCCGCGGTCTGGCGCCGCGCCACCATGCCCATGCCCATGGTCGCCCATACGCGTCACCATACATGCATATTCGTGCATGAGTGAGATTCCCCGCGTCCGTCGTCAGTGCCAGTCGTTATCGCCACCAGGCACGGGTCGGTTCCTTCGCGCAAGTCCTCCCGTGTTCCCAGGTGAAAGCGCATGAGGGGGAGATGGAACACCATGGAAAGACGCGGTTTTCAGAGGGCGCTGGTGCTGACAGCCCTCGCGGCACCCGCCGCGGGTGCCCTGTGGGGCCAGCCACGGGCGCTGGCGGCCCCCGCGCGGGCCGTCCCGTGCCGCCGGACGATCACCGAGTACGAGCTTCCGCCAGCAGACGAGACTCACGAGATCATCAAGATGCCGGGCAAGCCGCTGGTACTGGTCTCGCAGATGTCCAACAGCACTCTCGTGAAGCTCCGGCTCGACCAGGGGACCGAGCAGATCACGGACATGCGGGCCTTTCAGCTGGGGCAGCCATCAGCGATGCTGCACGGGCTGGCGGTCTCCAAGCGTTACCCGGGGAAGATCTGGGCGACACTCGAGGCGGCTAACAAGCTGCTGCTGGTGGATCCGGGGGCGGACCGGCTTGACACCCCGCCGAAGATCGTGCGCACGATCGATATCCCGGGCGATGGCGAGGGCCCGCATTACGTGGGCGAGTACGGCGACCTGCTGTGGGTAAGCCTCAAGACCAGCGACCAGGTCTTGGCGATCAACCACACGAATCCGCGGAAGTACCGGCTGTACCAGGCGAAGCCGCACCCGATCTTTGTCGCTCGTCATCCCGGCAGCGGCGAGTTCTACGTCAGCCAGGACCAGGCCAACGAGATCCTGCGCATCAACGCCGAGACCAAGAAGACCTCGCGGCTCAAGATCCCCGCCGCGCGCGGCACAACCCCCGTCGGCCTGGTCGCCGGCCCCGCCGGCCTCTGGGTCACGCTGCTGGGCACGAAGGAGGAGGGCACCGGGACGTTCGGGCGCATCGACAAAGACGGCGAGATCACCTGGTTCACGCTCACTTCACCCGAAGGTCGCCACGCGGGCCTGCTGCACGTCGCGTTCGACCAGCGGGTCGCCGGGCGGCGGCCGAACGCGTGGCTGCTCGCCTCGTCGATCATTTCTCCGAACTCGCTGGATGCGATCATCCGTGTCACGTTCGACGACAGCTATACGGAGCTCAGGAGCGAGGAAGTCGCCGCCCTGCCCACCCAGCTGTGCAAGGCCCACCGCGTGTTGCCACTGGCCAACAGTGTGCTGGCCACCGAGCTGACCAGCGCGACCGTCGCGCAACTCGTCGCTGACCTGGGCTGCCAGTGGGACCGGCCCACGACTCCCGAACCTGGGGACCCCAACTGACCTGGGTCCGTTGAGCGACGTCACCAGCGGGGACCGCGTTGTACCTCGGTCACCGCTGGTTTGACGTCCACGAGATAGACCAGCACCGCTACCAGGGCGATCAGCCAGAGCAGCAGGACGCTACCCCACGGGGGGAACAAGAACAGGGCGGCGGTGGCGCCGCCGGTGATGCCCAGCCAGGCCGGCTTGGTCAGCTTGTCGGTCGCGGTGTACGCGTCTGCTCGCTGGAGTGCGGCGTGGATGAACGTGAAGAGCCCAACGGGGATCGCGAGCCAGTACAGAATCTCAAAGACCCAAATATCCAGCGACTGCAGCAGCACCCGCCCAGGATACGCAGACAACCACGGCCCGCCCCGGCATGGAGACATATCGGGGCAAAGAGGCGCCTGATAGCCCCGGCATGGCTCCATGCCGGGGGCCTGGTCAGAGGAGGAGTTGGGAGATGGTGTGGATGGCGAGGCCGGCTAGGGCACCGACTACGGTGCCGTTGATGCGGATGAATTGCAGGTCACGGCCAACCTGCAGCTCCACCTTGCGGGAGGTCTCCTGGGCGTCCCAGCGCGCTACCGTGTCGGTGATCAAGGTGATGATCTCCCCTCGGTAGTGGGAGACCACGTAACCGGCCAGCCCCTGAAGCCAGTTGTCGCCCTTGGACCGCAGCTCCGCGTCCCCGGTCAGCCGCCCGCCCAGCGCGACCAGCCCGTCGCGCACCCGGCGTCGCAGCTCCGAGGACGGGTCCTCGGCGGCGGCGAGCAGCATCTTCTTCGCGGTACCCCACGCCGACCCGACCAGGATCTGCACCTCGGGGTGCGCCATGACCTGCAGCTTGATCGCCTCAGCCCGCTCGATCGTCGCCGGGTCGGTGCGCAGATCCTGGGCGAACTCCATCAGGAAGGTGTCCACCGCCGTGCGCATGGGGTGGTCGGGCTCGGTGTGCACCGCCCAGGCGAACGCCAGCACCTCCCCGTACAGCCGGTCGGCGACCAGCTCGTCGACGAACCTCGGCGACCAGCCCGGCAAGCGCTGGCTGACTACCCGCAACACCGCGCCGTGGTTGTCGCGTACCCACTCATAGGCCCGCTCGGTGACCAGGTCGACGAGTTTGTGGTGCGCCCCGTCGGTGAGCAGCTGACCGAGCAACCGACCCAACGGCGGCCCCCAGGGTTTGTCAATCAAGCGCTGTACCAGCGCGTTCTCCAGCACCGCCTGAACGTCCTCGTCGCGCAGCACGGCTACCGCGCCGCGCACCGCGGTGGCGAGCTCCGCGGTGACGCGCTCGGCGTTGCGGGGCTGCGCCAGCCAGCGTCCGAGCCGACCGCCGATCCCCACTCGACGCAGTTTGTCGGCCACCACATCCTCGGCGAGGAAGTTGTCGCTCACGAAGTCGCCGAGGTTCTCCCCGAGCGCGTCCTTCTTGCGCGGGATGATCGCGGTGTGCGGGATCGGCAACCCGAGCGGGCGGCGGAACAGCGCGGTCACGGCGAACCAGTCGGCCAGTGCGCCGACCATGCTGGCCTCGGCCATCGCCGCCAGGTACCCCACCCACGGGGCACGGTTCTCGGTGAGCCGCGCCACCACGTACACCACCGCGGCACCCAGCAGGAACGCCAGCGCGACCGCCTTCATCCGGCGCAGCCCTCGCTGATTGGCCCGCTCGTTGCTGGTCAGCTCCACGCTGCCGATTGTGCCCCGTCAGGCGGCGGTACCGCGCAGCCCCGCGCTGAGGATCGCTACAGATCTTACGCTGAGCGGTCACAGCGTGTAGTGTGATGTCAGCACTGTCCGGGCAAGGCCGGACTGGGCGGAAGGGTCGAGGGGGAACCGGTGGCCGTCATCCGCAACGCAGGTGGCGCGTGTTGCGCGCCCCGCGGGGTGATGCGCGCGCTGTCGCGGGTCGTCATGCTGGGCGGCTTCGTCGTCGCGGGGTGGTTGCTGGGATCGGGAGTCGGCCTGGCGAGTGAGGACCTGGGGCAGCCGGGAACCGGCCTGGTCCAGTTGGTCAGCGACCCGGGTGCCAGTGCCGCGCGAACCGATGATGGGTCCGGCGGTCAGCTCGGTGCCTCGCCCACGGTCGTCTCGGCCGTGCGCTCCGCCGTCTGGGTACCGCCGAGGTCCGCCCCGCCACTGGCGAGGCCCGGTGTTCCGAGACCCGGCGCCCTGACACCCATCGTGAACACCGTGGGTGTCCCGAAACCGCTGACCCGAGTCCTGGCGCCCCAAGGCCTAGTGGCCCACGCCCTGGTGTCACTGTCCCGGCCCGCGAAGCACGATGACGGTATCCGGCCGTGGGCACCGGCCGGCGAATCAGCGGCGATCCCACCGGCTGAGCTTGCCACTCGGGCGGCGGCCGCAACGGCACCTGTGCCTACTCTGGGGCCCAGCGTGCGGCCCGCCACCGTGGGCACCACGGACGACTGCGGCCGCACTGCCGCCGCGACCCCTGTTGCCGGGCGGCCCGCACTCGGCGCCGCCCCAGCGGCGCCGGTTCCGGTGAGTCCCGCTGGAAGCACCACCTGGGTAGGGATGGCCGGCGGTACCGCAAGCGGTACGGGAACCAAGAGCGCTCCGTACATCGCGGTGGGTGACAACGGGGTGAGCGCAGAGCCCGCTCCGGCGCATCGCCTGAGCTACCTCGGCGCCAGCGACCTCCCACGGTCTCCCGCCGCGCAGCCCTCCACCTCACCGGACTGATCTCGCGACACCTGGGTAGGTCGCCGCTGCCGGCGACGGGTCCCGCAGGCCGGCTTTACCGATCCTCGGTCGACCAACCCATGGCGCGCTAAGCCCCCGATCTGTCCGACCGCGCCCGGGCGGATCGGGTTTATGGCCCCGGTGTCACGTTGCCCCCGTGACGCCGGGGCCCTTTTATTACCGATCGCTTCTTGTTACCGGGAGCGGGTGGCGCACCAGGCAGCCAGCCATGCGTCGGTGGCGATCGCGGGGAGCAGCAGGTCCCAGGCCTCATCAAGGCGCTGCCGTAGGTCGTGGCGGTCGTCCATGGCGTCGCATATCTGCCGGTGGCCGGCTACCACCGCGACGACCTGCCGGGCGAGTAGCGCTGGTTCGATCCCTTCCTGGAGCAGGCCGGCCCGCGCGGCCTGGGTTAACAGAGCGAGAGCGTCACCTTCGGCGACACCGTAGTGCCAGGGTGTGTGCTGGCCGCACGGTGGCAGGTCGTTGAGCAGCCGTATGCCACCTTGGGCGATCGGGTTGCCGACCAGCAGCACGACCACCTCGTCGACCAGCGTCAACAGCGCCGAGAGCGGGTCAAGCCCTCGGCCGTTGACCTGCTTGCGCAGCTCACCCCAGCCCCGCGCCATCTCGGCGATGACCGCCCGCGCCAAGGCGTCTTTGGAGACAAAGTGGAAGTACAGCGCTCCCTTGGTCCCGCCGCTGTCGGCCAGCACGCTGTCCAGCGAGGTGGCGTGGTAGCCGTTTCGGGCGAAGTGCTCGGCGGCGGCGGTCAGGATAGCCAGCCGGGTGGCCCGGGCCCGCCGCTGCGGCGTGGCCCGGGGTGAGCGGGCATCGCTGTCGCGGGCTCCGGGTCTGCGCGGACCGGTACTGGACATGACTCCTCGAAGCTACCCGCCCTGGGCCCGCTGGGCTGTACCTAGTTTGTGGGTGGTGGGTTTTCCAATGGTGAGTTTTTCAGTGGTGGCGCAAACACACCCACTGGTATGTTTTGAGGGTGGTCGCGCCTCGCGTGATGAGCGACACGCGGTAGGCGTTGACCCATGTGGGGGTCCCGAGGGGGTGAGGTTGCCCGGGGCGGCAGTGACGAGCGCCCCGGGCGACCGCGAACATTTCGTGTTTAAATCGGGCGATGATGCCCACACTGGACCGCCGGGAGCTGGCGGCGGTCTTCGCCGGTGGCGCTATCGGCGCTCTGTGTCGTGGGCTCCTCGCGGAGGCGTACCCCGGGGCGGCGGCGAGTTGGCCGTGGGTGACCTTCGCGGTGAACCTCGGTGGCGCTTTCTTGCTGGGCTACTTCGCCACCCGCCTGCGGGAGCGGTTGCCGCTGTCCAGCTACCGGCGGCCACTGCTGGGCACGGGTCTGTGCGGTGGGCTCACCACGTTCTCGACGATGCAGGTGGAGCTGCTGAGGATGATCGACGCCCGGCACCTCGGGCTGGCCGCTGGTTACGCGTCAGCGAGTGTTGTCGGTGGCTACGGCGCGATCCACCTCGCGACCGCCCTGGTCCGGCGGGTGCAGGTGCGACGGGTGCGGGTCCGGGCATGACTGTGCTGCTGTGGGTCGGGGTGGTGCTGATCGGCGGTGCGGGCTCGGTGCTCCGTTTCGTCGTCGATGGCGCGGTCGCTTCCCGAACGGGTAGCGCTTTCCCGTACGGCACGATGGTGGTCAACCTCTCTGGCGCGGTGCTGCTCGGCCTGATCACCGGCCTGGCGCCCAGCCACGATGATGCCCTGCTGGCCGGCACCGCCGCCGTGGGCTCCTACACCACCTTCTCCACCTGGATGTTCGAGACCCAGCGTCTCGGCGAGGATCGCCAGACGCGGTATCTGGCGGCCAACGTGGTGGTGAGCCTGGTCGCTGGCCTCGCCGCCGCGGCGCTGGGCCGGCTGGCCGGGAGCCACCTGTGATCGCCGACTGCCTGAAGCTGACCAGCTACTTCGGTGAGCGCCACCGCAGCGGCCGGGCTTTCCTCGCCGACGCCCAGCTGGACCTGTTCGGCCGGCGGGAGATCGCCACCAGCATCCTGCTGCGCGGCACGGAGGGGTTCGGGCTCCGCCACCACCCGCGGACCGACCGGTTGCTCACCTTGTCTGAGGACTTGCCGGTCGTCTCGGTCGCGGTGGACACCCGGCCCAGGATCGAGGCGCTGCTCGATGACCTTCGCGCGATCGGGCACCCCGGGTTGGTGACGCTGGAGCGGGCGCACCTGCCGCGCGGCGAATTACCGCTGCCCGATGAGCTGCCTGAAGCCGTCACGCTGACCGTCTATGTCGGCCGGCGGGAGCGGGTGTACCGGGTGCCGGCCTTCGCCGCGGTGTGCGAGCTGCTGCATCGCCGCGGCATCGCCGGGGCCACCGCGCTGCTGGGCGTCGACGGGACGGCCCACGGCCTGCGCCGGCGCGCCCGGTTCTTCGGGCGCAACGCCGACGTGCCAATGATGATCATTGCGGTCGGCTCGGGTGCGCGGATCGGCCGGGTCCTGCCCGAGCTCGGTGGCCTGCTGCGCCGGCCGTTGATCACTCTCGAGCAGGTCCGGGTGTGCAAGCGTGACGGCGAGCTCCTCGAGCGCCCGCACGCCCTGCCGGCCACCGACGAGCACGGCAGGGCGGTGTGGCGGAAGCTGATGGTCTACACCTCGGAACGGGCATTGCGCGACGGGCAGCCGGTGCACCGGGCGCTGGTGCGGCGATTGCGAGCCTCCGGCGCCCGGGGCGCGACCGTCCTGCGCGGAATGTGGGGCTTCCACGGCCAGGCCGCCCCGCACGGCGATCGCCTGCTGCAACTGGGCCGCCGCGTCCCGGTGGTCACGATCATCATCGACACCCCCGAGGGGATCGCGCGCTCCTTCGACATCGTCGACGAGCTCACCGCCGAGCACGGCGTAGTCACCAGCGAACGGTGCCCGGCTGCCGGATGAGGTCAGCCGGTCAGCGCGCCTTCTTCAAGCACGAAGGGCACCCCGGGCTTGCCGAAGTTCGGTCCCGGCACCAGGTGGATCGTGCGTGGTGGTGAGGGCGCGTGCCGGTTGGCGCGGGCCTTGTGGGCGGCGGGGCCGACGGGTTCGTCGTTGTTTGGTGGCACGTAGAGCGGCGACTGGGTGGTGACCTTGACCGAGGTCCCCGGCGGCGCGGGCACGATCGGCGCGATCCGGTTGGCCGAGGCCCCCGCGGGTGCGCCCACCGTGTCGTAGAGGCTGTAGTCGTCGGTGTTCAGCGTGGCGTTGCCGAACAGATTGAGCCCGAAGCTCAGGCCGGTGACGCCGGCCGGGATCGCGGGAGTGGTCCAGGCCGCCTGGGTCCACGCCGAGGCCGAGGCGAACCAGGGGCTGGATGTCCAGTAGGCCCAGGTTCCCAGACTGGTCCGGTAGTACACGGTGAACTGGGTGACCGCAGTGGACTTGTACCAGGCCCGCAGCGAGTAGGTGTGGCCGGTGGTGACGTTCGGTGCGCACGCTCCGAGATCGAGGGTGGGGAGGAGTTTCGCGTCGCCGGAGGAGTATCCGGTCACCCCCAGTTGCTCGGCTTTGGTGCCGGTGTGCGCGGCGGCCGGGGTGGTCGTCGTGGTGAAGGTGGGGGTGTTGGTGCCATAGCCGCCGGCCATCCAGCATTGCGGCAGGGCGGTGGTGCCCGCGGTTTCCAGCGAGGGGTTCCGCGCGCCGTTGACGCCCGGGCCGGCTGGGGGCACGGCGGGACCGGCGACGACGGGCTGGAGGGGGCCGCCGATGACCTGTTGCACGGTCTGTACGACGGTGTTGTTGGTGGCCGCGCGGGGGGCGAGCCAGGCGACGAACTGGCTGAACAGGTCGGGTGTGATCGACAGCGGGTTGCAGCCGGTGCAGATGTGGTGGAAGGTCAGCTGCACCCAGCCGCCGCCGTGGGTTTCGGCGTTGGTGACGGCGTTTTGCAGGTCGGTCAGTGTCCAGGTGTTGTCGACCTCGTCGAGGGCCTTGGTGTAATAGGGGTCGGCCGGTGGGATGGTCTCGGCGAAGGCGCAGCCGCCGCAGCCGAAGCGGCTTGCGATATCGCCCAGCCCGCGGGTGCTGTTGTAGCCACAGCCCTTCGCGATCGCCTCGGTCGCGGCGGTGGCCGCGGAGAACGGGTAGGCGAAGTCGGTGACCTGGAAGCCCCAGTTGGTGAGGTTGACCCGGTCGTTGCAGATCTGTCGGGTGGTCTCGTCCTTCGGGAGCGTCGTGAGGTCGGGGTGGGTCACGGTGTGCCCGGCGATCTCGTTGCCATCCGCGACGATGGTGTTCAGGTTGGCCAGGGTGAAGTGGTCGGGTGAGTTGATGTAGCCCGAGGTGGTGTAGAAGGTGCCGTGCAGCCCGTGGGTGTCCAGGGTGTGCTCGGCGGTCATCTGGTCGGCGTTGGAGTCGTCGAAGGTCAGGCTGACCCTGGTCAGGGGCGCTGAGGCCGCGGCACTGGCCGGGAGGATCACCCCGATCGCGGCGATCGTGACGATCACCATCGTGGAGAGCGTCCCAAGGATCAGAGCACGGTGACGTCGGTGTGCTGGCCGCCCCCGGGCCGGTGACGAGCGCGGAGGCGCTGTGCTGGACATGGTGTGATTCCTTTTGGTTAGGACCGGACCGTTGGTTGTGGCCCGGGTGGGCATCAGGGTTGAGGGGGCGGGTCGGCGCTAGTCGACGGTCACGGACTTGGCGAGGTTGCGCGGCTTGTCGACGTCGCGACCCAGCGCGAGAGCGAGCGTGCGGGCCAGCACCTGCAGCGGGACCACGGTCTCCAGGGGGCCCCAGGGTGGCGGCCCGGCGGTCGCCCGGGACGGGGTCACCGGCACTGCGCAGCCCGGGTGCCCGATGCTGATCACGCGGGCGCCGCGGGTCTGGACCGCGGCGAGGTTGCCGGCTAGGCGGGGGTCGCCGTCGTCGATCACGATGACCGGGGTGCCGGCCTCGACCAGGGCCAGCGGGCCGTGTTTGAGTTCGCCTGCGGGATAGCTCTGCGCCCAGAGGTAGGTCAGTTCCTTGAGCTTGAGTGCGCCCTCGGCGGCGTAGGGCAGCCCGGAGCCGCGGGCCAGGAACAGGAAGCCCGAGGCCTGGGTCAGCTCGGCGACCAGGGCGGGCAGCAGCTGGTTGGCGATGAGGATGGCGGCGGCGAGCCGGTCGGGCAGCCCACCGAGCTGGGCGACCGCCATCCGAGCTCGGATGGCGTCGAGTCGCCCGCAGGCGACGAGGCCCGACAGCGCGACGCTGACCCCGGTCAGCACCTGGCTGATGAAGGTCTTGGTCGCCGCGACGGCGATCTCTGACCCGGCACCGCAGCCGAGGACGGCGTCGGCGCGACGGGTCAGCGTGGAGTGCGGGTTGTTGGTCAGCGCCAGCAGTGGTGAGCCCGCCGCGCAGGAGCCCTCGACAGCGCGGAGTACGTCGGCGGTCTCGCCGGACTGGCTGATCGCGACGGTCAGGGTGTCAGCCTCGAGGACCTCCTCGTCGGCCTCGCTGGCCACCGACAGGGTGACCGGGATCCCGCCGACGCGGCGCAGCACCCTTGCGAGGACCGCTCCGGCGTGTAGCGAAGTGCCGCAGGCGACCACGTGCACCCGACGCAGTGGTGGCAGGCCCAGACCGGTCCACACCGCGCCGTCGGCGATGCCTGGACCGAGCTCGTCCAGTATTCGGGCGGCGACTTGGGGCTGTTGGTCGATTTCTTGGGCCATGAAGTCGCGGTAGCCGCCGAGCTGCACCGCCTCAGGGCGCCAAGTGCACGGCACGGCGGGTGGGGCCGCGAGTGGCCCCACCAGGCCGCTCCAGCGGTGTTCGTCGGCGAGCTCGACCACGTCGCCGTCGCGGAGCACCTGCAGGTGCTCGACCCACTCGGCGATCGCGGCGGGGTCGCTGGCCGCGAAGTCGCCGTGCTCGCCGCGGGCCACCACGAGCGGGGACCGGTGGGCGGCGACGACCAGCCGCCCGGTCGCACCCTGAAGGACGGCCAGCGCCCACGAGCCACGCAGCCGGGTCAGCGCGGCGCGCACCGCGGCGGGGAGGTCGCCCAGGTGGTCGAGCCGGTCCTCCACGAGATGGGCGATGACCTCGCTGTCCACCACGGACTCGAAGACGTGACCGGCCGCGGCAAGCTCGGCCCGCAGCTCCTCGGCGTTGTCGATGACCCCGTTGTGCACCAGGCTGATCCCCCGGGAGCAGTCGTTGTGTGGGTGCGCGTTCCGTTCGGTGACCGCGCCGTGGGTGGCCCAGCGGGTGTGCCCGATCCCCACGCCGTCGAAGTCCGGGCTGGCCCAGTGGGGCAGCCGCTTCTCCAGCGTCTCGATCCGCCCGACCGCGCGCAGCCGGGCGATCTCACCGGTCGCGGTGTGCACCGCGACGCCCGCGGAGTCATATCCCCGGTACTCCAGCCTCCGCAGGCCGGGGAGGAGGAACTCCAGCGCCGGGACCGACGTCCGGCAGGCGATGATGCCGCACATGCCGCCCGCCTAGACGACGACGCGGCGCGGCAGGCCGGTCATCCGGTAGGTCGTGTCGAGCACCGCTGGCGCTGCGGCCAGCCAGTCCAGGTCCAGGCAGGCGTGGGTCGTGTGCACCACGACGAGGTCCGCACCGAAGGCCACCGGGTCCGTGATGTGAGTGAGCCGGGTGCCCAGGGGCAGGCTCAGGTGCGCGACAAGCGGGTCGTGGTAGCCGATGTGCGCGCCCTGCATCGACAGCTGGGCGAGGATCTCCACCGCCGGGGACTCCCGGACGTCGGCGACGTCTGGTTTGTACGTGACGCCCACGACCAGCACCCGGGCACCGGCGACGCGGCGGCCGGCCGCGGCGAGCGTTTCGGCGCAGCGCTCGACGACCCGCCGGGGGCGCCCGGCGATGCTGTTCATGGCCTGCTCGATCACCGGGGTGCTCAGTCGCTGTTTGCGCAGCTGCCAGAGCAGGTAGTGCGGGTCGCACGGGATGCAGTGCCCGCCGACGCCGGGCCCGGGGAAAAAGGGCATGAAGCCATAGGGCTTGGTCGCGGCTGCGGTGATGACCTCCATGACGTCCAGGTCCAGGGCGCCGGCGATCTCGGCGAGCTCATTGGCCAGTGCGATGTTGACCGCCCGGAACGTGTTCTCTACCAGCTTGGTCATCTCGGCGGCACCGCTGGAAGACACCGGGTGCACCGTGAGCGCGTAGCCGGAAAGGGCGCGGGCGGCCTTGTCCGTACAGTCCGGCGTCGCCCCGCCCACGACGCGCGGCACGCTCTCGTGGGCGTGAGCGTCGTTGCCGGGGTTGATGCGCTCGGGGCTGAACGCGACCGCGATGTCGACCCCGGCCCGCAGCCCGCGGTCGGCGAGGGGACCGACGAGCAGCTCGGCGGTGGCGCCGACGTACGTCGTGGAGGTCAGGATCAAGACCTGGCCCCGCACGGCCTGCGCGACGACGGCCGCGCAGGCCCGGTTCAGGATCGTCAGGTCGGGCACCAGGTGCTCATCCACTGGGGTGGGTACGCACACGATGACCACTCGGGTCTGCGCCAGCCGACAGAGGTCGCTGCTCAGCTCGTATGTTCCCGCCGGCGCGTCGAGAGCGGCCTTCAGTCGATCGCGGTCGGACTCCAGGAGATCGACACGGCCGGCGCGGATGTCCTCGAGCCTGCCCTCACTGACATCGAAGCCCACCACGCTGTGCCCCGCCGTATGAAAGGCCAGCGTGGTGGGCAGCCCGACGTAGCCGAGCCCGACGATGCCGACGTCATACCCGAAGACTGGTTCGGCCGGCGACGGCATAAAGGTCGACCCGGAGCGTGCCGGCGCGGACGGTGGGGCTGTCATAAAAACTCCTAGGGGGTTGTTCGCGCCGCTGACGTCATCAAGCGGGCGTATTCGCGCTTAGTGCTGGTGTGGAGCGAATTCGAGCGCTTCTCGAGAGGTGTAGCTCGTCCCCCCGGGGTGATGATGCCACGTCACTCCACGGCATTCAAGGGAGTCTGGCCGGTTTACGAAACGATTAACCAACGTTATTACTGTTCGCGGCTGACCATGTTCGTGAAGTGATGTGAGTCAGCTCGACGGTCTCGTCGAATCGCCTGGCTCCGAGGATGTCGACAAGCTTTTCAATCTTCCTTCAGCGGTGACTGGTGGGCTGGCGGCGATAGCCTCTCTCGTCCGGTTCCATTGATGCCCAGTTGATCTACTTTCGACCCATCTGAGCTGCGATGATAATTAAGTTGAGGGAGATTATAAATTGTCAGGCGCAGATGAAGGAGAGCTTAAAATCGACGAGGGAGCTGGTCTGATTGGGTGAGGTTCGGTGGATGTTGTCGGTTTTTCGGTAACGCCACCTCGGTGGACGGCGACTCTCCCGGCAACGGACGAAAACGGAGTGGGCCGGACTGGAGCGAGGCTGAGGCCTCGAGCCTGGCCGCCGACACAATAGGAGAATTTTCGGATGCGTAGTGTGGTAACCGGAGGCGCTGGGTTCATCGGCAGCCATCTGGTGGAGCACCTGTTGGCAGCGGGCGACGATGTGGTTGTCCTCGACGATCTGTCGACCGGCACGCTGGACAATCTGCAGACCGTCGCGCTGCATCCTCGGCTATCTTTCCTGCGCGGCTCCGTCCTCGACCGTGCCCTGGTCGAGAACACCATCGCCGGGTGCGACCGGGTCTTCCACCTGGCTGCGGCGGTCGGTGTGCGCGTGATCGTCGAGGAGCCGCTGAAGAGCCTGCGGGTGAACCTGCACGGCACCGAGAACGTGCTTGATGCCGCGCTGGGGGCCGGGGCCCGGGTGCTGCTCGCCTCCACCAGCGAGATCTATGGCAAGAACACCGCCGACCGACTGTCCGAGGACGCCGATCGCATCCTCGGCTCGCCGCTGGTCTCGCGCTGGACCTACGCCGCCGCCAAGGGCATCGACGAGGCGTTGGCGCACGCCTACTGGCGCGAGCGGGGCTTGCGGGCGGCAATCGTGCGGTTGTTCAACACCGTCGGCCCCCGCCAGACCGGGCGCTACGGCATGGTCGTCCCCACCCTCGTCGGGCAGGCGCTGCGTGGTGAGCCGCTCACGGTATTCGGTGACGGCACCCAGACCCGCTGCTTCTCCTACGTCGCCGACATCGTGCCGGCCATCACCGCGCTCGCCGAGCACCCGGCGGCACTGGGCCGGGCGGTGAATCTGGGTGGGGCGACCGAGATCTCCATCGGTGCGCTGGCCCGGCGGACCGTCGAGTTGCTCAATAGTCCCAGCGAGATCCTCCTGGTGCCCTACGAGCAGGCCTATGGGGAGGGCTTCGAGGACATGCGCCGCCGCGTCCCGGACAACACCCTCGCGGGTGAGTTGGTCGGCTTCTCGCCGAAGACCACGGTTGACGACATCATCCGGCGCGTCGCCGCCGCGACGACCGCGATGTTCACCTCGGGTGCCGCGCCGGGGGACCACACCGCGATCGTGACCGGCTGAGCCACGCATGACCTGGGTACTGCTCGTCCTCACCCTGGGCGTCAACGTGCTGTTCTGGACGACCATCGGCGCCGCGCGCTGGGTGGCCGAGTGCCTGTACCGCACCCGGCCTGACCTCCGCGACGACCGGCGGATCAAGCCTGGGCAGGTCGCCGTCCTCGTCGCCGCGCACAACGAGGAGCTCGGCGTCGGCGCCACCGTCGCCGCCGCGCACCAGCAGGTGCCCCGGGGCAACGTCTTCGTCGTCTCCGACGGCTCCACCGACCAGACCGTGCAGCGCGCCCACGAGGCCGAGGCGAACGTCTATGACCTGCAACCCAACCGCGGCAAGGCCGGAGCGCTGGCGGCCGGGATCGACCACTTCGACCTGCGCGGACGCTTCGAGGTCGTGATGCTGCTCGACGCCGACACCGCGCCCGCCCCGGACTACCTCGACACCGGGCTGCCGCTGTTCGACGACCCCGACGTCGTCGCCGTGGCCGGTCGCGCCGCGACCGTCTGGGAGCGCGGCGACCGGCTCGGCGTCCTCGGCCAGGTCCTGCGCGGCTACCGCGAGCGGGTGTACGTGGCGTTCCAGGTGCTGTTCAAGTACGGCCAGGCCTGCGCGTATACGAACGTGGTCACGATCGTGCCCGGCTTCGCCAGCATGTACCGCACCCGGGTGCTCGGCTCGATCCACATTGAGGCCCAAGGGCTGGCGATCGAGGACTTCAACATGACCTTCGAGGTGCACGCCCACCGGCTGGGCCGCATCGCCTTCCATCCCCGCGCCGCGATCGCCTACACCCAGGACCCGCATACCCTGCCCGACTACATCAAGCAGGTCAGGCGCTGGAACCTCGGGTTCTGGCAGACACTGCGCCGCCACGGCCTGCGCCTCGGCAGATTCTGGGTCGCGTTGGTCGCGTTCGTCGCCGAGCTCCTCACCAGCAGCGTGCTGTTCGTCCTGCTCGGTCCCGCCCTGGCCCTGACCGCCGCCGCGCAGCTGTGGGTGAGCCTGGCCGGCGCGCACGGTACCCTCGGTGGCCTGGCCGACGCCACCATATCCGTGCTGCCACTCCGCGACGTGCTGCTCGGTGTCGCGGTGCCGGACTACGCGCTCACGGTGCTGGTAGCCGTGCTTCAACGGCGTCCGGCCTACCTGCTGCTGGGGCTGGGATTCCTGCCGCTGCGCTGCCTCGACGCGTGGTTGTGCCTGCGCTCCCTCTGGCAGACTCGGTCCACGCAATCCGCCGGGACCTGGACCAGCCCACAACGCCGTGCCCCGGGTCCGGAGCCGCCGGGCGGCAGCTCGCCCCGCGTCGGATTGCGCCTCAGATGAGGGGTCGGGCCGTGTTCGCGAGGCTGATCGCCGCCGCCGCGGTGGTCGCCGTCTTCGTCGCGTCCGCCGGTTGCGCTCCGGCCGTGCGGACCCCGGCGGGGTACCCCTGGCACACCGGGATCATCGCCACCACTTTCTGGGTCGGCGAGGTCCTCGACCCCAACGCCGCGGACGGCAGCCAGGTGGTGTCGACCTACGACTCGCGGTGGCTCGCCCACTACGGCGGCTGCGACGGCATCACCGTCAACGAGGTCTGCCAGACCGAGCCCCGCACCGCCGCCAACGGGTTCTTCCCCCAGCACATGACACCGCGGCAAAACCCTTTCTATCTCGACCTGCCCTTCGACGACATCCACAACGAGGCCGCCCGCACCGCCCGAGGGTCGGTCGTTCCCTGGGCCAGCGCCCCCGGCTACGCCGGACACACCAGCGACCCCACCATCAGTCTCATGAAAAACCGCTGGGTGAAGCTGCGGCACGGCGCCAAGCTGTGCTACGGGCAGATCGAAGACGCAGGCCCCGCAGCCTACGACGACGCCGCGTACGTCTTCGGCGCCCACGACCCCCGCCCAGCGAACACCCGGTTCAACAACGCCGGCATGGACGTCTCCCCCGCGCTCAACGGTTGCCTGGGATTCGCCGAGCTCAACGACGAGAACGACCGGGTCAACTGGCAGTTCGTGAACGACGCCGACGTCCCGGCAGGACCATGGCGGACCCTTGTGACCACCCAGGGCGTCGTACCCTAGCCCTCCCGGCCCAGCGCCCGGCCGACCCCCTTGCTCGAGCGCCACAGGATGTCCATGGAGGCGACGATCTTTCGCGAACGGGTGGAATCGATGCCTAGCCCGACGGTGCTGCCTGCCGCGTTCTGGCGCCGGCCTGGCCAGCGCACCACCCGTTCGGCCCGCGGCTCCCGGCGCGCGGCGGCGCGGCTCCTGACCGCACTGGTGAGCATCGCGGCGCTCGTTGCGGGCGGGATCGGAATGTATCGGCTGCTTGCGCGGCCCTACCGGTTGCCGCTGGTGATCGGGGCCGTGCCCTTCTGGGACCTGCCCCATTCCCTCCCGGCGGTGATCAACCACCGGCACGTTATCGACGAAGTGACGCCCTGGTGGTACAGCCTGGGCAACGACGGTTCGGTGATATCCGAAGTGCCCGGAGGCGCCGCCGCCGAGCAGGGCGTGCTGAACCGCCTGGCCGCCACCGGCGTCGGGCTGGTGCCCTCGATCGCGGACACGACCGACCATGCCTGGGCGCCGATGGTCATCCAGGCGATCCTGCACGACCCCACCCGCCGCCACGCCCACGAACAGCAGCTGGCCACGTTCGCCACGACACGGGGGTTCACCGGCCTACAGATCGATTACGAGGACCTCACGCTAGCCGACCGCGACGTCTTCACCCAATTCATCGGTGAGCTCGCTGATACGCTCCACGCCTGCGGCAAGACCCTCTACGTCACCGTGCACCCCAAGACCACCGACGCCGGCTACGACCAACGCAACCTGGCTCAGGACTACCCCGCGCTCGGCCGCAGCGCCGACAAGATTATCGTGATGGCCTACGACTGGCGCTGGTCCACCAGTGCCGCCGGGCCGATCGCCCCGCTGAGCTGGGTCACCGACGTATTGCGCTACGCGAGCTCCCGCATCCCCGCTGACAAGCTGGTCCTCGGGCTGGGCCTCTACGGCTACGACTGGGTCGGCCAACAAGGCCAGGCCATCACCTGGCAGCAGGCCGACACCCTGGCTCACACCCCTGGCGTGACCAGCGGCTGGGACCCGATCAGCAGCGCCCCCCACCTAAGCTACGACCGCGACGGAGCGCACCACGAGGTCTGGTACGAAAACGCCCACAGCCTCACCCCCAAGCTCGACCTCGCGACCACGTACCACCTCGGCGGGGTGGAACTGTGGCGCCTGGGTGCCCAGGACCCCGGACTCTGGACACCGCTGACCGACCGACACCACACCGCCACATGACCTGGGGCGCCGTGCGCCCGAACTCACTGTGTCCCTGAAAGTAGGGTCGTCCAGCCTTTCTGGTGGTGTCGTCACGCCCGAACGTGTGACGACATTCTAGGAGCCCACGCAAGAGGCGCCTAGCACACTTCCTGTCCGCCTCCATACACCGCGCGACGACGGCGGAAGCATACCACAACTCGATCATCACACCCGCAGCCACTGGGATGTTACAATATTGTAACCGAAGTTTACATCTACGTAATATTATTAATTCACTCTTCGAATTATGTGGAAACACGAAAGAGTGAAATGCGGGAAGCGTGGGCAGTGGCCTTGAACGTGATCTCAGCGGGGTTCTCTTCTGGAAATCCTCTTGGTCATGACTGGAGACGCGGATGTCCAAGCGAATCACGAGGCTGGCAATGAGCTCACCTACCACGACTCTCTCGTCCCCGAACGACGAAGCGATCACCGGCGCGCGATATCTGGGCTGGTTCTCCATCGCCGTCCTCATGTGCACGTCGTGGCCGAGTAGGGCACACCGGTAAGGCGACGCCCTGTGTACCAGATTCCAGGCGACCGCCGGAGACATGATCGCCATGATCGATGCTGCCGTCTGAGCCAAAGTGAACGCTCTCCCGTTCCCACGGCTGGATTACTGCTTGGACCCCGAAGGGGGAGCTATGCGTGTCTTGATTGTTGAGAACGAACAGTCGCTCGTCCTGTCCTTGCAACACGAGTTGAAAACCAACGGGTTCGCGGTAGACGTCGCACTCGACGGCAACAACGGGCTGTCGATGGCGCGCGAACATCGCTACGACGCCATTGTGCTGGATCTCATGCTGCCTGACCTCTGCAGCTACCAGATCTGCGCCACACTGCGCGATCGCCAAGATTGGACCCCGATTCTCATTCTCGCCGACAAGGGTGGCGAGAATGATCAGATCAAGGTCCTCAACATCGGCGCGGACGACTACCTGACCAAGCCGTTCTCCTTCCCAGTCCTGGTGGCCCGGCTGCGGGCATTGGTTCGGCGCGGTGTGGCGCCATGCCCTCCCATCCTCACAGCCGGTGATCTACGGCTGGACCCGGCGAGCCGGCGAGTTTGGCGCGGCGATCAGCTGCTGAGCCTGACCGCTAAGGAAGTGGCGATTCTGGAATACCTGCTTCGCAACACCGGGCAGGTGGTATCCAAGCGCGACATCCTTGACCATGTATGGGACGATGACTTCGACGGCGATCCCAACATTGTTGAGGTGTATGTCTGCTACCTGCGCAAAAAGATCGATATTGCCTTCGGTCGGTGCGCGATCGAGACTGTCCGCGGCGTAGGCTACCGGCTGGCGGCCGACGGTGGGGTTTATCAAGAAAATTATTCAAAACCCTATCAAGACAAGGAGTTGATCTTCTGAAGATAGTGCGATTTCTTCTTGGTCACGACGTCGGTCGCCGAGATCGCCGGAAAGGCCGGTGGCGGTCTGCCATCCCTGCCGAGCCTCGACGCCGCCGATGTCGAGCGTGGCGAGGCGATCGTGACTCGGCTGGTCGCCCGCATCGCCTGACTCCAGCTCGAGCCTGGGGAAGACGTCGGTGTCATTCGGATTGGCCCGGCGGGTCGCATTCCTGGGTGCAGCGCTCACCTATGGTGGCGAGTGGGGGGCCGATCGCCACTCCTGGGCTACCCCGGGAAACCAGTATCCAGTCAGGCTGACGCAGCCAGTAATTCGCCTCCCGGTGCACCTCACAGCGCCGACGACGCAGCGCGAACACCGCGCCTGGGCGGCGACACGACCGGCAGCGGCCCCGCTCATCAACCGGGTGGTCCAGCAGCACGGCGTATAGGGCGCCGCTGACCCGACATCGCAGCGAACCGACCCCTTCCTCACCAAGCCCGGCCCGTACCCCGTCCGCCAGGGCCTTGCACAGCATCGTGCACATGAACTCGTAGCTGGCCTGGTACACCGAGCGGCCATGATCTGCTGTGGCTGGCATCGTCATCGACTTCCTGCACTCGCGGTGGGGTTACCGGCGGCCGTCGGGGTGGCGGCGGCCACCGGGGCCGGCTGCCAGCGAGATCTCTCGTCGGCGTGATCAGCTAACCGCTGTCGGAGCATGTCCGGTACGGGGTGTGGGGGTAGCGCGGAGTCGCGCGAAATCGTTGAGCACGGGTGGGGGAACCTGTGCCGGTGCGAATCGCTGGATCGGGCTGATGGTGGCTAGGTCGCGCGGTGCGAATGGTGATCTGGAGCGGGTGTGGGCGCGTACTGGTTGGTCACGTAAGGAGCTGGCTCGGCGGGTCAATCGCCGGGGGCAGTCCCGGGGTTTGCGCTTGAATACTGACGCGAGCCGGGTCGGAGCTTGGTTCGCTGGTCAGCAACCGCAATCACCGGTGCCGGCGATCTTGTGTGAGTTGTTCAGCGAGCACTTCGGTTACCTGGTTCCGCCCGAGGTGATCGGCCTTACCGCTGACGCGGACACCGACATCGGGCTGAGCTACCAGCTGGGTCTGGGGGCTACCGTGGCGGTGGTTGCCGATCTCGGGAGGAATGACGTGTACCGCCGCGGTTTTCTGTGCAGTGCGCCGTTTGTCGCCGCCGCCGCGGTCGCCCCCAGCCGCGACTGGCTGCTCGCCACCCTGGACGCCACCGCGCCGCGTCCCGGGGGCAGGGTCGATCACGAGCAGGTCGTGTCGATCCGCGAGGCGTTTGCTGTCTACCAGGAAGCCGACGTGATGCGCGGCGGTGGCCACGCCCGTCGGGCGTTGACCCTGTACGTCACCGGTCATGTGCTGCCGCTGGTGCGCGACGCCGACCCCGAGACCACCACCGGCGCGGGCTTGTTCGCCGCCGCCAGTGAGCAGACCTACCTGCTGGGTTGGATGGCTTTCGATGACGGGCGGCAAGCCCTCGCCCAGCGCTACCTGTTGCAGGCCCTGCGGCTGGCCCAAGCCTCCGGGGACGCCGCCCTCGGCGCGCACGTGCTGGCCGGCATGTGCGACCAGGCCCGGATGCTCGGCCATCCGCGCGAGGCGCTGCAGCTGGCTACCGCCGGTCGCCACGGGCTCGCCCGCGCCGACAGCCCGGCCTGCGCCGCCGACCTGTGGGCATTGCAGGCCAGGGCCCACGCCAGCCTCGGCGAGTCCCGCGAGGCCGCCCACGCTGTCGCCGAGTCTGAAGCCGCATTCGACAGCGTCCACCGCGACGACGAGCCCGAATGGGCCCGGTTCATCGACACCGCCTACCTCACCGGGGAATGGGCCAACGCCTTCGGCGACATCGCCCGGCCAGTCGAGTCCACCCGCTTCGCCCGGCGCTCGGCCGCCGAGGCCCGCCACCAGAACCGAGCCCGCCGCGGCGCGCTGAGCCAGGCCGCCCTGGCCCGCGCCGCCCTCACCACCGGCAACCTCGACTTGGCGATCGACAACGCCCACCGCGCCCTGGACCTCGCCCTCACCGTGACGTCATCCCGCTGCACCCACGCCATCACCGACCTACGCACCCGCATCCAACCGTTCCACACCACGGCACTCGCCCGCGACTTCGACGAACGCGCCCGCCTCACCCTAGCGACCACCCGCCAGACCTGACACGGCAACGGCACTTGCGGGTACAGCCGCTCGACACGCCGCAGCCCAGACGCCGAGACAGGAGTACGCCCAGCACCTCCACGTGGACGATCAATTCAAAAAAACGACACCGTCGCTATCCTCAGAATCATTCCCGCGTAATTCGATTATCTGGCGCATCGCCAAAACGATACGGTCGTGATCGATGGTTAACTGCCTCCCGTCGACCTGATTAGTCAGGGACGTTACTCGCAAGCTTGCTCCAGGAATCGTCCCGATCCAGACTGCGGCCGTAATGCCGTAATTCGACGACGACCTCTTCCAGAATAATGCCGGAAAAGGTTCGTCGACCCCGAGTGGGGGGTTGCCCAGGGTAAAGAATACCTCTTCGCCGTCATCGACAACAAACCGAACGGCAAAATCTTGCCAGAGGACGTCTTGACGGTTCCCCGCTACTCGCGAATGCACAAGCTCAAGGTCAACAGTCAACCCGAGGGGGAAGACCCGCACGGTGGGAACCCACAGCACGGCATGATCGGTTCGACAGAGTACCTCCGCTGTCGCGATCAAGCCTGGCACGGTCCGCTTGGGGGGTGATAATCTGTCATTCGGAGCGGAAATAGTCAAGTCTCCCCATCCTTTTCAAGGCTAACAAAGCGTGATTGTTCCAGAGTTTCCAGAATAGTCTCCCCAATTTCCATGGAACGCTGACGCTGAGATCTGATAATGGTACCGCCAACCGTGTCGGCATACACCGCCGATGTCATGGTAATTCTTGATGACCCCACCTCGCCCGTCTGGTCTGGTTGGAGGGGTGGAACTCACGCCTCCGCCGGTCGTCTCGTACTTCCGGCCATTGTAACCCCAGATGACCGTGCGGTCATTCCAGACATCCGGTGTCGCCGTGCACTCAGCCACCCCGTTCGCCTCGACAAGATCACCGAAAGAACCGACCACAAATGGATCCTGGGGATCCAAGGTGCAAAAAATATACCCGCTCGTCGGGGACGCGATACGCTCGCTGAGCAACAATTCGTATCGGCTAGGAGAGACCCACGCAAGCGGTTTTCCTGGCGCCGACGGTGACAAGCTGCTTGCGGTGACCGCAACGCTTGTCCCGGTCATCGAGCCGCAAAACAACACCGTCAAGATGACGAGCACCAAAGGATGACGCGACCGCACCATTGATCTTTTCGATCGCATGTAGCACCCCCTCCCTGAAAATTTCCTGGATACAAGCAGCCGATAGCTCACCGAAACCCGCTCGTCACCCACAGTCACAAGCATGCACCCGTGAGTAGTCGACCGTCTACAGGTTTCGGCTGGACGTGCCGATGTGTGTGCGGCAGCGGGGCGGACAGAGTGCAGCTCAAGACCATGATCTGGGCGGGGGTCGTGGATCTCCGGACTGCTCTGTGGGTCGAGTTCGGGAACAACGGAGCTGGCCAGAGGGTGTGGGGGGTAGCGCGGGGTCGCGCGAAATCGTTGGGTGCGGGTGAGGGAGCCTGTGGCGGTGCGAATCGACGCAGCAGGGTTGGCGGGGGGCCGGTGGTGACTAGGTCGCGCGGCGCGAACGGTGATCTGGAGCGGGTGTGGGGGCGTACTGGTTGGTCCCGCAAGGAGCTGGCCCGGCGGGTCAATCGCCGAGGGCAGTCCCGGGGGCTGCACCTGAACACCGACGCCAGCCGGGTCGGAGCCTGGTTCGCTGGTCAGCAACCGCAGCCGCCGGTTCCGGCGATCTTGTGCGAGTTGTTCAGCGAGCACTTCGGCTACCTTGTTGTGCCCGAGGCAATCGGGCTCGCCGCTGATGCGAACATCGACATCGGGCTGAGGTATGACCCGAGTCTGGGGGCTACCGTGGCGGTAGTCGCCGACCTCGGAAGGAACGACGTGTACCGCCGCAATTTCCTGTGTGGCGCGCCATTCGTTGCTGTCGCGGCGGTCGCCCCCAGCCGCGACTGGCTGCTCGCCACCCTGGACGCCACCACGCCCCGCCCGGGGGGCAGGGTGGATCACGAGCAGGTCGCGGCGATCCGCGAGGCGTTCGCTGTCTACCAGGAAGCCGACGTGATGCGCGGCGGTGGCCACGCCCGCCGGGCGCTGGCCGAGTACGTCACCGGCCACGTGCTACCGCTGGTACGCGACGCCGACCCCGAGACCGACGCGGGCCTGTTCACTACCGTCAGCGAGCAGACTTACCTGCTGGGCTGGATGGCTATTGATGACGGGCGGCAAGCCCTCGCCCAGCGCTACCTGCTGCAGTCCCTGCGGCTGGCCCAAGCCTCCGGTGACGCCAAGTTCGGCGCGCACGTGCTGGCCGGAATGAGCCACCAGGCCTGCATGCTTGGCCATCCGCGCGAGGCGCTGCAGCTGGCTACCGCTGGCCGGCACGGACTCACCCGCGCCTACAGCCCGGCCTGCGCCGCGCGGCTGTGGGCGCTGCAGTCTCTGGCCCACGCCAGCCTCGGCGAATCCCGCGAAGCCGCCCACGCCGTCGCGCAGTCCGAGCTGGCGTTCGAGCGGGTCCACCGCGACGACGAGCCGGAATGGGCCCGGTTCATCGACACGGCCTACCTCACCGGGGAGTGGGCCAACGCTTTCGGCGACATCGCCCGGCCCGTCGAGTCCACCCGCTTCGCCCACCACTCAGCCACCGAAGCCCGCCACCAAAACCGAGCCCGCCGCGGCGCCCTGAGCCACGCCACCCTCGCCCGCGCCGCCCTCACCACCGGCAACCTCGACCAGGCGATCCACAACGCCCACCGCGCCCTGGACCTCGCGATCACCGTGCAATCATCCCGCTGCACCCACGCCATCACCGACCTGCGCACCCGCCTCCAACCCTTCCACACCGTGACACTCGCCCGAGACTTCAACGAACGAGCCCACCTCACCCTCGCGACCAGCCGCCAGCCCTAACCCGTGGCGTTGACAAAAACGCTCAGCAAGTTGGTACACCGTTGTCAACCGGTGTGACGTATGGCCCCCCAGGAGGATCTCCGTTGAGATAAGAGTTCGCCACCGTATAATATTTTCTGTTCCACGGAGGGCTAGCGATCAAATACCACCAGCCGGGTTTTACACTGGCCGGCGCGTTAGGGTCATAGAATCGGCAGACCACCTCCACCAGTTGCCCACCTGCAACCGATGGACCCGACCCCGCGAAACGAAGTGGGTCCCGGAAGGTATGCTTTTCACTGACCCCGCCCGCCTGCTCGGTGAAGGTCTTCCCCGCCGAAATACCGGCGAGCCAAGGCGGCGTCTCCGTAACAAGAAACGCCCTGGGTGACATGAGGTCCAGGCGCACAGTCTTGTCGGCACTGCCGGTAGCCAGGGTGTGGCCGTCGGGGCTGAACGCCACCGAGGTAACGGCGTCGGTGTGCCCGGTAAGAGTGGCGAGGAATTGTAGGGGGCTGGCCATGTACCATAGCTTTACCAAACCATCTCGGCCAGCGGTGGCCAGCATCCGCTTATCGGGACTAAACGCCACCGCGAAGACAGGGCCAGTGTGGCCGGTGAGGACAGGGCGAACTACGGGGCGGTGGGGGTCGCTGATATCCCATAAGCGCGCGGTGCCGTCGTAGCTAGCGGTGGCCAGAGTGTGCCCGTCTGGGCTGAACGCCACCGAGACGACGGCGTCGGTGTGGCCGGTGAGGACGGCCAGCGCTTTGGGGTAGTGAAGGTCGCTGACATCCCACAGCCGCGCGGTGCGGTCGGCGCTGGCGGTGGCCAAGGTGCGCCCGTCGGGACTGAACGCGACCGAGGTGACGGCGCCGGTATGGCCTGTCAGGGGTTGGTCCAGCTGCGTAGGGCTGACTGGGCCGGCCATAGTTCCGGGCGGGGGGATGGTTGCGCTCGAGGGTATGGGTCGGCTCAGCGTCGAGAGGTGGTCCGGGTCGGTCACGTCCCACAGCCGCGCGGTGCCATCGGCGCTGCCGGTGGCCAGAGTGTGCCCATCCGGGCTGAACGCGACCGCGCGGACAGCGCCGGTGTGGCCAGTCAGGGGTTGACCCAGGCGGGCGGGGTGGCTTGAGTCAGTCACGTCCCACAGCCGCGCGGTGCCATCGGCGCTGCCGGTGGCCAGGGTATGCCTATCAGAACTGAACGCCACCGCGAAGACGGGTGCGCTGTGGCCCAGGGGTAGTCCCAATGGCGTGGGGTGGTCCGGGTCGTTCACGTTCCATAGCCGCACGGTCTGGTCAAGACTGCCGCTAGCCAGGGTGTGCCCATCAGGACTGAACGCCACCTTGGTGACGGAGTTGAGGTGGCCAGCTAGGACCGTAGTCAGGCCGGGTCGCGGCAGGGCAGAGTGGGAATGGTGGAGAGCGATGCCGACGCCGGACAGACTGAGGACGAGCAGGACAGCAGGACGACTAGACCGGCGATGAGCTGCCGGGTTCGGTGCGCGCGGCGGTGGGACGCTAGTTGCTGGCAGGCTCGTAACGCCTGGCTAGCCGCCAGGAAGTCTCGTTCGAGCGTTCCGAGGTCGGCGTGGTGGTCGGGATCCTCGGCCCACTCGTCGGCCACGGCCAGGTCGGTGTCGCGGTATAGGGCGGAATCGGGCTGGCCGTCGTGGTCCCATCTTTGGGCCGCCTCGGTGAGTTGTTGGTGGATGTAGAGCCCGGCACGGTCGGCGTCGATCCAGCCGCGCAGGCGTGGCCAGGCCCCGAGCAGGGCCTCGTGGGTGATCTCGGCGGAGTCCTCGGCGGCGGTGATCAGTCGGGCGCGGGCGAAGGCGTCGAACACGGCCGAGGCCGCAGCCGGGTCCGGGGAGCGTGTGATCAGCGTGGTCCGCTCGGCGCGCAGCCGGGTGTCCGGCACGCCGTCGCCGATCTGGACCATGCGCAGCAGTAGCCGCCGGGCGGCGTGCCACCCGGCGGGGTCGAATCCCTGGAAAAGAGCCTCAGCCGTGGTGGCGACCGCGCCGTAGATGCCACCGGTGGCCTGGTAGTCGTCGACGGTCAGTGTGCGATTCGCACGGTGTTCCCAGGTGGCTTGCAGGGCATGGGACAGCAGCGGTAACGCTCCCGGGTCGTACGGGGCAGCGGTGCTTGAACCGGTGCCGGCGCCCAGCTCGCGCAGCAGCGTCTCGACCAGCCCCGGCTCCAGGGTCAGGCCGGCGGCGTGCGCGGGGCCTTCGATCGCGGCCCGCAGCTCGGCGGAGCGCATGGGGCCGAGCACGACCTGCCCGTCCTGCAGGGCTGGCAGCAGCTCCGGGTAGGCGGCGCAGCGGCCGTACAGGTCCGCCCGCACCCCCAGCACCACCAGCGCGGGAGCCTCACCTCCCACCGCGCCGTTGCCCGCCGCCGCGCACAGCGCGCGGATGAAGACCTGGCGGTCCTGGTCCGAAGTGCACCGCAGGAAGGTCTCCTCGAACTGGTCCACCACGACGACCACCCGCGCCCCGTTGATGTCACCCCCACCAGCCAGGGCGCGCCGGACGGTGGCCGCGAACCCCGCCGGGTCAGCCACCAGCTCCGCACGCACCACCTGCGGCTGAGCTCCGGCCAGCCGGGCCACCTGGGTGGCCAACTCACCGACCGGGTCCGAGGTCGGGGTGAACAGCAGGTGTGGCCACGCGCGGGATCCGGGCACCCGCATCGCGCCATCGGACAGTGCCGGCAGCAGGCCCGCGCGCAGCAACGAGGACTTCCCCGACCCCGACGCGCCGACCAGCACCAGCGGGAGCGCCTGTTCCAGGCGGGCGGCCAACCGGCCCACCAGTTCGGTGGTCACCCGTTCCCGACCGAAGAACCACCGGGCGTCCTCAGTCTGGAAAGCCGCCAACCCTGGGTAGGGGCACACATCGGCCGCGGGAGCGACCGGCTCCGGGGGCGCGTCCTCGGGCGGGCGGTAAGCGGTGTTCGGGGCGAGCACCAGGTCGTCGATCCGCTCGCTGGCGCGGCAGTGCGGCTTGGGGAAACCACGCGCGGGCAACACCCGGTTCAGGTACTGGTAGGCGTGGCGCAACGTCAGCAGCGGGGGGCCGTCGGGGTCCCCCCGGGTGAGCAATTCGATCAGTTCCCCGCTGAACGCGGTGTGCCTGGCCCCGAGCGGGGCGAGCGCCAGCTCCTCACCGGCGGCGGAGGTCAGCAGGTACCCGCCTTTGACGTGGGCCAGGTCCACCGCCACGGTGCTGTCCCGGGCGCTCAGCACATCCACCGCTTTGCCGGAGAAGCAACAGTCGAGGATCACGACGATCGACCGGGCCGGGCTCTGCAGCAGCGAGGTGCGCACAGCGGTGTAGGCCAGCGCGGTGTAGGCCAGCAGCTCCGGTTGGCGCTCGGTGGACTTGGTGGCCAGGTACAGCTCCCCACCGGGGCTGACCAGCCCGTGCCCCACATAACAGACCAGTAACACGTCCTGGTCCTGCTGGGCGCTCTCCGTCAGCACCCGCCCCACCTCGACGGGTGACACGGGGTCGGCGAGCACCCGCACGTTGCCCTCGTCCATGCCGCACCGCTGGGTCAGCACCCGCTTCAGGTCGGCCAGGGTGGCTTCCACGGCGGGGACATCAGGCAGTCCCGAGCCGGCCGCGTGCGTCCCGGTCCCGATCAGCACGGCCCGCGTGCCGGGGCTGCTCAACGCCGGGTGAACCGACCCCACTCAGTGGATCCCCTCGCGGATACCCTCGGTGTGGTCCTCGCCCAGCGCTGCGGCCGTCCGCTCGACCAGCTCGCCCACCTCGGCCGGGCCCGCATTGCGGATCCGCTTGGCTTTCAGCTGCACTGACGTCCCGTCCGGCTGGGTGATCGTGAGCGTCATCTCGCTAGTGCGATACCGGATCCAGGTGATCACCGCGCTCGCCAGGATGGTCACCGCCCCACCGCGGCTCAGCTCCACCGCCACCGCTTGCGGCCAACCACCCAAGGTGCCCGGCTCCGGCGGGGCCTCCACCAACCGCACCCGGCCACGGAGTTGCTCTTCTTTGTTCAGCCAGGTGAAGAGGGAACGAAGCTCCCCGACGGCGGTGTCGGGACCGACAACGCTGACGGTCACGTCCATCCGTGCGCTTACCCCCTCACTACAGGTGACGTGAGGCTACCCGGCGCACCCCGTGCCGCCGGAGCGGGCGTCGGCGATTGCCCGAGAGCGTGGCCCGAGGCGCGATGGCGGGGCCCTTGTGAGCCATTAATGCGAGCCCACGGCTACACCAGGGGCAGCGGCCAGCGCAGCCAGTTCGTGTCACCGTCCAGCGAGTCGACTGACCTTGTCCATCGGATTGAACATCTCGGTCGAACAGATCATGCGAAGCCCGGGAAGTTCGAGCTGGAGCAGCCAGCGGAAGTTTCTGTCATTCAGTGGCTCGGATCGCCCCCAGGTTGAGCCGGGTGGGTGATCAGAGCGGGTCTATGGGAACCGTCGGGTCAAGCCGGCGGAGCCGGGCTGGGTCAGTCGTCAGTGCGGGCCAGCCCCGCTTTCTCTGGGGGTCGCCTCCTGTGCGTGACGCCATGTTGGCGCATCTTCGCAGCTCATCGGTATAAATGTGGATCATGCTGGTCCGAACAGGTGTTGCGCAGGTCGAAGTGGAAGATCACTCGGGCAGAGCTGGCGTTCCGTTTCAACGGGTGGATGTGGTGTTGAGGTGGGTCATGAGCTCGCGGTTGCTGGCGCGGGCGGCCTGGAGTTCCTGGGTGCGCTCGTCGAGTTCGGTGGTGAGGTCGATGATGCGTTGCTCGAGGGTGGTGATGCGGTGCTTGAGCTGCTCGATGTCGTCGTGGGTGCCGAGCCCGGACTCGGCCCAGACGTGCTCGCCGAGCAGTTCGGTGAGCTTGTGTTCGAGCTGGCGGATGCGGGCATCCTGACGCGCCGCGCGGCCTTGGGCGTTGGCCAGGTCGGCCTGCAGTGACGCCCGGGTGACCGCGGTCGCGGAGGAGGGGTGGGCCGGGGTGGCCTCGGCGGTGTGGATCTGGCCGAGCAGGTCGGGGTGGCGGTAGAGGAAGGTGCGGTCGACGCCCGCGGCGCGGGCGATCGCCGAGACGCTGATCCGCTCACCGGCCTGGACCGCGTCGTGGAGGGCCTTGGTGACCCGTTGTTGTCGGCGGGCGGAGTCGGCCCGCCGGCCCTCGATCATCTGGTTGGTCATCGGGTGCGCTCCGAGCCGATGTCGGGCAGGGGCTGGCGGGTGCGGGGCAGGCCGAGGCCAACCACGCCGTTGCGGGCGCGGCGCACGGTGGTCACGGCGTGCTGGATCTGTGCGTGTTCCGGTGCGCTGAGCTGGTCCAGGTCGGTCTTGACCCGGCTGATGAGGGTCCGGACACGGCGGATTTCCTCATCGGAGGGCATGGCCTCGGCCTTGGCCCACTCATCAGCGTCGACGCTGGCCAGCAGCCGCTCTCGGGTGCGCAGCAGGTCCGCGAGGTAGGCCTCCAGGTCAGGGAGGTAGGACACGTCAGTGCGGAAGTGGCCGCAGCCGACACAGCGGAACCGGACGGGGCAGTCCTGCCCACCGGCGGCGACGTTGCTCGGTTCGGTGCACACGCCGTAGGGGACAGCGACCTCCCCGACGGCCCGACGTGCCCGTTCGGAGTCCAGCAGGCTCGCGGCGTGGCGCCAGACCCGGTTGCCATGGCGGTCGAACTGCATTGTGGTGACCCGGTCGGTGGCCTCACGGCGGCGCTGTTCCCCGACGCGCTCTGGCGACGTCGGATATTGGAACTGTCCGAATGGGTGCATCGACCTGGGTGCCGACGGGGTGGTTCTGTACTGCTGGGCCATCGGTCTCGATCAGGTCGAGTGTCTGGTCAGCGTGGCCGGTTG
>JBOHFY010000269.1:0-7133 GCA_050699895.1 Pseudonocardiaceae bacterium | reverse complement strand
GCGCAGCCGCGGCCGAAGGCCGTCGGCAGCGCACGCTGCGCTATCGCGGCTATCTCGCTCGATGCGGGCGGCAAGCCAACGGGCATGACCGACCAGGCCCGCAACGTCCAGTCCGTAGGGAGGCTCGGCGGTGTAGGGATCAATCCGGTCCGCGCCGCGGCGCAGCAGCGTCACCGCCCCCTTCCGGTTGCCCCGCTGCACGTGGGTGAGGCCGACCGCGAGCTGCGCCAGACCCCGCCACAGCTCGCGGTGTTCCCCCGACGTCGCCTTCCACACCCCCTCGAACACCTCGTGGGCCTGAAAGGGGTAACCGTCGTCGATGAGCCGCTGGGCTTGCCGCACCGCGTCGTCTGGGCTGAGCACGGCGTCCTCAGGAACGCGATCAACCCCGCGCGCACCACGGGGCAACGGCCGGCCTTGGGCATCTCGGGGGCGGGCGTTGCGGGCACGTCCGCCTGCGTCCCGGTCACGGCTGTCCATCCCCGCATCATGGCGGACATCAGCGCGCCCTGCAGTAAGAAACCCCGCCAGACGCGGGCAGGATAAGAAGATGGACCGCCGCCACCACCGTCGCCGCGAACACACCGACCGGATCCGGCTGGGCGGTTCCGCGCTGCCGGTCGTCAGCCCGGCCCGGCTCTACGTCTGCGGCATCACTCCCTACGACGTGACCCATCTGGGGCATGCCAGCACATTCGTGTGGGCGGATGCGGCCGCGGCGGTACTCCGCCTGGCCGGGGCGGAGACCCTGACCTGCCGCAACATCACCGACGTCGACGACGTGCTGACTCACGCCGCGCAACGGCGTGGTCGGCACTTCGACGAGTTCGCCCTCGAGCAGGAATACCTGTTCGGGCGGGACATGACCGCGCTGCGCGTGCGGCGGCCCGAATACGAGCCGAGGGCCCGGCACCACGTCGCCCGGGTCGTTCAGCTGGCCTTGGCGCTGCTGGCCACGGACCACGCCTACCAGCGCGACGGTGCGGTGTACTTCAGAGGCGCCGATGTGCCGACCAAGACCGGGCTGACGCTCCAGCGCGCCACGGAACTCGCGGCCGAGTTCGGCGATCAGCCCGACGATCTGACCCGCGATGATCCCTTCGACGTCCCGGTGTGGCGACCCTCCGCCGAGGACCAGCCCGGCTGGCCCAGCCCCTGGGGTCGCGGACGGCCCGGCTGGCATGCGGAGTGCGCGGCCATCGCCCTGGGCGTGCACGGTTGCGCGGTGGACATCCTGGCTGGCGGCGCCGACCTCGCCTTCCCCCACCATGCTTACCAGGCCGCCATGGTCGAGGCGGCAACCGGCGTCGGCCCCTTCGCGCGGGCCGAGTTTCCGGTCGGGACCGTCACCGTCGACGGCGCGAAGATGGCCAAATCCGTGGGCAACCTGGTCCTGGTCTCCGACCTACTCGGCCACCATCCCGCAGCGGCGGTGCGGCTGCTACTGCTCAACCGGCCGTGGCGGCGGAACTGGGAGTTCCGCCCGGGAGACGTCACCGCCCACGCCAATCAGCTCGACAGGCTGTACTCGGCAGCCGGGAGAGCGCTGACGTCGCACACCGCGTCGGACGCACTCACCGCCGCCCTGGTGGATGACCTCGACGTCCCCGCCGCCCTCGCGATCGGCGAGGAGTCCGGCGGTGACGCGGCGCGGTTGGTGCTGCGCACCCTCGCCCTGGAGTAGCCATGACACGTACAATCATCCTGCTCAGGCATGCCAAGTCGGCATGGCCGGCAGAGACTCCCGATGCCGCCCGGCCACTTGCCACCCGCGGGCGCAGAGACGCCCCAGCCGTCGGTCGCTGGCTGCGTGAACAGGCCCCCACGATCGACCTCGTGGTGTGCTCGACAGCGGTTCGAGCTGTGCAGACCTGGGATCTCGCGGCCGCACAGTTGGATCTGATACCCCGAGTCCGCTACGAGCAATGCCTGTACGGGGCCTCGGCTGAGGAGCTACTGACCGCCACGGTGAAACTCCCGAGCACGACATCGACAGCTGTCCTCGTGGGGCACAATCCCGGTCTCGAGGACTTTTTGACGCTGTTGACCGGTGCTCACGAACCACTCAAAACCTCCGGTATCGCGGTCATCACAACACCGGGTAACTGGGAAGAGAACTGCCCCGGCTCGTGCACCTTGGAGGCACTGGCGACCCCACGTGGGCAAGCCTGATCAGACTCCTTCACGGAGAAGAACTTGCTGGCCTTCCCTGAGCCCAGAGATGACCTGGGTACGGTCGTCACCGACAAGACCAGCTTGGAACCTCACTTGCTGCTGGGCGCCATTCTCGTCGATGACGGTCACGGTGCTTTGGTCGCCACGCTTGTGGACAGCCGAGTTGGGGACGGTGAGAACATCGTCAACCTGGTTGGTCATCACACGTGCCTGCGCGGTCTGGCCGTCTTTGAGACGGGGGTCCGTCTCGTTGAGAACAATGGTGACGTAGTAGTTGATGACGCTGGAGATATTCGCGCCGGCAGGGGCCACGGAGAGGACGGTGCCAGTGCGGGTCAGATCGGGGATAGCATCGAAGCTTATATTGACCTTTTGATTCGGTGCCACCTTCGAGGCGTCACCTTCCTCGAACGGGATGACGATCTGGAAGCTGTTCACGTCATCGAGAACGATGAACTGGGTACCGCCAGGACGCTGGGCACCGGTAGCGGGGTTGCCCAACGAGCTGCTGGTGCTGGACGTGACGCCGTTGAGCCCGGGGATAGGGGCGTTGACTCCCGGCGCCAGTGGGCTGGTTCCCTCACTGGGCTGGATGTACTCCCCGACCGTGCCATTGATGACCGCGACCGTGCCCCCGACCGGCGCGCGCAGCACGGTCTCGTCCACATCTCGCTGAGCCCCGGCAACCTCAGCCTCATACTGGGCCACGAGCGCGACCTGCTGATCAATGTTGAACGGCCGGTCGCTGGCTGCGGATTGGAGGTTGTTCTGCGCGGTGACCACGTCCTGGCGCGCCTTCTGGACCGAGACCTCACCCTGGGTGCGGTCGACATTCTCCTGCTGCTGAGCGGCGGCCAGCGCGGTCTTGTCCGACAGAACCTGGCCGCGAGCCTTCATGGCATTGGACTGATCCTGCGCGATTCGGTTGCAAGCCGGGTTTCCGTTGCCAGCTGGACCTGGCCCAGTGGTACCCGCGCTCACGGGCCCTGCCTTAACAGGATTGTCCAGACCGGCCTGAGCCGGCCCTACCCCGACCGAAGAGCCAGGCCCGTTGATGCCGGTTGAGCCGTTACCGCCGCTCGTGGGCGGGGGCGCGGCATAAGGGATTCCCCCGGACGCGGCGCAGGATGCCTGATCGGCTCGCTGCTGTTCCTGAGCCTTGTCCATCGAGTAACTGTCGAAGTCCAGCTGCTTGTGCGCGCTGTTAGCCGCCGACGCGTCCGAGGCGACCTCCGCGTCGACCGACTTCTGCGTCGCGGAGAGGACCTGACGCGCCTGCTCAAGGGTGGCCTGAGCGCCCTGCACGGTGGTGTCGTTCACGAACCTGCCGAACAACGCCTGTTGAGAATTCAACTCCCCCTGCAGTTGGTTCAGCTTCTGGCGAAGCTGGAAATCATCGGTCCGCGCCAGCAGCTGCCCCGAGGTCACTCGATCCCCGACCTTGACCATCACTTGCCTGAGCTGCCCTTTCTTCGGGAAGCCCAAATTCTGCGCTTTGATGGCGGACAGCGAACCCGAGGCCACCACCTTGGTGGCCACCGTGGCGCGCTCCACCCGGCCGGTCGCCGGTACTGGCGGCTCACCGCCGCACCCAACCGCCGCGCTCAGCACGGCAGCCAGACCCAGCGACACCAAGACCCGAGCCCTGCGGCGCCGGACTGGAGACGGCGTCGATGAGCTTGCTTGAATCATGGTCACAGCAAGATCCCCCTGTGTCTTCGGCTTCACCTTAAGCAACGCCTCAGTCGGCGGGGGGTTACGGTGGGGTCGCGTTCGGTGCGGTCACGGTGGTGAGTTACTGGAACCTGAGGGCTTCGATGGGTCGCAGCCGGGCGGCGCGGTTGGCCGGGTAGCCGCCGGCGATGAGTCCGATCGCGAGGCTGATCGCGAACGAGACCACCACCGAGGAGATGGTCACGGCGGGGGCGAAGGTGGCGAAGGTGGGGCCAAAAGCGGGCGCGACAGCCGCGCCGAGGATCGACAGCCCGACCCCGACCAAGATCCCGATAACCCCGCCCAAGCCGGCTAGTACGAGGGACTCGATGAGGAACTGTTCAAGAATCGCACGGCGGGTGGCGCCGATCGCCTTGCGGATGCCGATCTCGCGGGTTCGTTCAGTGACCGAGACCAGCATGATGTTCAAGACTCCGATAGCGCCGACGAACAACGAGATCGCCGCGACGGCGGCGGTGAACAGCGTGAGAATTCGCAGGATCTGGTTGAAGGTGTCGAGCCGACTGCGCAGCGATTGGACTTCGAAGTCCCTGTTCGCGGGATCCTTGATCCGGTGCCGGTCGCTGAGCAGGCGAATCACGTCGTTCTCCGCGGCGGGCACAGCGGCCGCCTGGGCGGCTTGCACGATGATCTGATTGACCTTGTCCCCGCCACCGAAGATGTAGCGGCGCGCGGTGTTCAGGGGCATGACCGCGACGCTGTCGCCGGGCTCGCCGACGGACTGCATCACGCCGATGACCCGGAAGGTCTGGCGGTTGATCCGAACGTTGTGGTTCAGCGCGGCCACGGGATCGGTGCCGAAGAGGTAGCTCGCCACGCTGGGACCGAGCACCACCACTCTGGCCGTGGAGCGGACCTGGGCCTCGTCGAAGAACGTCCCCGCCGACATATCCTGGTTATTCACCTCAAGCCAGCGATCGGTGGAACCGATGACGGTCGCCCGGAACCGGTAGGACTCGGTCTCGGTCAACGCTTTGCCTGTGGTGGCGGGTACCACAGCGGCGATCTGGCGGGACAGCGCGGGGTCCGCCAGCGCCTCGACATCGGCGTCGATCAAATCCTTCGGGGCGGCGCCACCGGGGATGTTGCCAACCGACGGCACGACGGTGATGAGATTGGCCAGTGGCTGGATTTTCTCATTGACTGAGGACTGCACCCCATTGCCGATAGCGACCAGCAAGATCACCGAAGAGACCCCGATGATAATACCGAGCATGGTCAACACGGAGCGCAGCCGGTTGGCGCGCAATCCGCGCAGCGCGATGCGCACCGCCTCCCGCAGGTTCACGCGATGACCTCCGTCCGGTTCCGCTGCACCTGGTCACTCACGATGCGCCCGTCGCGCATCCGCACCACCCGCTTGGCGAACCGAGCGACGTCCTCTTCGTGAGTGATGATCACAACCGTGCGGCCGGCATCGTTCAGCGCACCGAGCAACTTCAAGATCTCGGCGCTGGAGGCGGTGTCGAGGTTGCCCGTGGGCTCATCGGCAAGCAGGATCGCGGGATCGTTGATCAGAGCCCGGGCGATCGCTACCCGCTGCTGCTGGCCACCGGAGAGCTCATTGGGCATGTGCTTCTGGCGGTCCCCCAGCCCGACCTGCTCCAGGGCCAGCCGGGCCGGGTTACGCCGAGCTCGTACTCCGGCGTAGACCAAAGGAAGCTCGACGTTGCGGATCGCGGTGGTACGCGCGACCAGGTTGAACGACTGGAACACGAACCCGATCTTCCTGCTGCGGATCTTGGCCAGCCGGTTGTCGGACAGCTGGCTGACGTCGGTGCCGTCGAGCAGGTAGCGCCCGCTGGTCGGGATATCCAGACAGCCCAGGATGTTCATGAGCGTGGTCTTGCCCGATCCGGACGGGCCCATGATGGCGACCAGTTCACCCTCGTCGATGGCCAGGTCGACACCGTAGAGTGCCCGCACCTCGACCTTGCCCATCCGGTAAACTTTGGTGAGATCTTCAAGCTGAATCATTTCCCACTCCCCCCTACGACCATCTTGGCCTCTACGACCATCTTGGCCCCCATGACCACCGCTTTAGCCCCATCTGGATACCGATCGCGCTCGGGTTCCGGTGGTCGGGCGGCGTACCCGCCTTCCGGGCCGGACCTCGGGGAGGGAGAGGACGTCACCCACCGTACGCGATCCACTTTAGACGTTACCGCGTTGTGCCCGTTACGGAAAGTACGCGCGCGCGGTGCGGTGGTTTTAGGCCAGCACGGCTGGTTCAGCACGGCGACGCCCCACCTCAGCCCGAGGCCCCTGCGCCCGAAGCGGGGCGGATCTGCCCATGATCGGATAATAACTCCAGGAGCGGACGCAGGGTGGCGGGAATCTCGGTTTCGCCCAGCTCTACGTTCCGCTCGTGGCCGCCCTCCTCGGTGCTGAGCTCGTAACGGAAGCGGTCCGCCCCGGTGGGCTCGCCGGGTTGCCGGCCCCACGGGAGGCCCCGCAGCGCGGCCTCGGCGCTGACCGCGTCCGCAACGGAGAGTTGGGCGGTGTCGAGAGTGGCATGCAGAGCAACCCCAGCGAGGCCGCCACGACGAGTCACGGATACGCGCATGCGTCCAGTGTCCAGCTCCGCTCGTCTCCCGGCCAGGACTCTCGCGTCCCCAATGAGATCGTCACAGCGGAACCTTGACCGCTTCCCAACCCTGCCGCACCGCGTGGGCTTGGTCGCTGTCCGTACCGCAGTCCTGTCGAGCGTGGCGCAAGGTGATCCGCGCGAAGTCACGGAACGTCGCGTTGGGCCGCAGCTGCGGGTCCGTCAGCGCGGCGTACCAGATCGGCCCAGCGGCATCCCAAGCATGCCCGCCGAGGGTGGTGGCCACCACGTAGAAGGCGTGGTTGGGGATACCCGAGTTGAGGTGCACGTCGCCGCCCGGCACATAGCCGCTCATGTCCGCGGGTTGCTCGTCGTGCGGGTTGGCGGTGCCGGGCTGCTTCATCGACCGCAACGCCGGGCGCAGGGCCGGGCCGACGATGTCCGCCCCGATGAGCCAGTCAGAGCTGTGCACGTCCTGCCCGAGAGCATATTGTTTGACCTGGATGCCGAACACGTCGGACACCGACTCGTTGAGCGCGCCGGACTGCCCTGAGTAGGTCAGGTTCGCCTCATGTTGGGTGATGCCGTGGGTGAGCTCGTGGCCGATGACGTCGATCCCCGCCGTGGTCTGGGTGAGGATCCGCCCGTCGCCGTCGCCGAAGAACATGTGGCCGGC
>JBOHFY010000268.1:0-2563 GCA_050699895.1 Pseudonocardiaceae bacterium | reverse complement strand
ACCAGGTACAGCGGCTCGGCCACGACCAGCACCTCGTGCGGAACCCCATCGGTGGTCATCTCCCGGTGCAGCGCGGCTATCACCGCGGGGCGAAGCTGCCCCGCCCGGTCCGGGTCAAGGGGCCGGTCGTAGGGGTGCAGCGGTGTGTCCGCGGTGACCAGACCATGCTCGGCGGACAGGAAGCGGACCCTGGCCCGCAGCCGCGGGTCGCCACCCAGCCGGGCCCGAATCTGTGGCACGCATCCGCCCTGGTACAGCTCCAGCGCGGGAAACGGTCCCGGCGTGAGGGCTTTCCTCGCTGTGCAGCCGACGATCACCATCCGGCTAGCGACAGGATGATCCTCGGCGGGCGACAACGGCCGTGAATTGGGGCTGCTCATGCTGACCTCACCGGGCGCACGCCGATGCCGGGGCCGCGCCGTTCGGCGTGGACGGCATTGAGGAACGTGGATCGCCCATACAGCGGCTTGGAGGCGTAGGACCCGCCGCGGATGACATAACCACCGCCCATGACCGGGCTGGCGGTCCACTCCCACACATTGCCGGCCACATCGAGCAGGCCCTGCGGGGTAGCACCCGCCACGCAGCCGCCTACCGGGCCAGGACCCTCATACTCGACCGCCGCGCCCCGGAGCCGAGCCAGGTGCGGCGCCCAGGGCTGCGCACCCCACGGGAACAGGCGCCGCCACGGCCCGCCCGCCAGCCACTCCCACTCCACCGACGTCGGCAGCCGGCCACCGACCAGCTCCGCGAGCCGGCACGCTTCGGCGTGGTCCACTCCGGTCACCGGCAGCTCAGCGTCGACGGCGTCCCCAGCGCGGTCCAGCTGTCGGTAGGTGAGCGGGGTGAGCGCGACCAGGAGATCCCCCACCACTCTCGGGCGGGCGCTGTCGCCGAACCGGCCGCTGCCACCGAGAACCGGCACCCAGCACAGCGGTATCGAGCGTGGACCCCGGCGGTAGCCAGTACCGACACCTCGGTGCTCTGCGGAAGACCGCCCCACGTTCCAGCCTTTCACCCGTCGATCAGGAACAGCTCTTCGGGGCCCGCCAGGTGCGGCGACCGCAACACGCTCTTACGTTGATGGGGGCGCAACCCCACCGTCGCCAGCGCCTGGGTGACACGGCCGTACGCCACCTCGGCTGCGCTCGCATCCGGGGCGAACGCCGCGTAGTTGTCGGCGAACCGCACCACCGCCAGCCCGGTCAGGTGTGCGTCGACGCGGGACAGACGCAGGTGGAACAGGACTGGCCACAGGCCACTACCCGGAACCAACGGGGTGGGCAACCCAGCCAACGCCCGACGGAACACGGCCAAAAACGAGCCGTCGGTGACATACTCCGCCAGCCACTCCACCAGCTGGTCGACCGTGCCACCTTCCGAAGCGCCGGCAACATCGACATCGGCCACCCACCCACGGCCCGCGGCCACGTGCGCGTCGGCCTGACGCAGCGCGGTGATCCGATTGCGTGCTGGCCGGAACCCGGACACCCAATCAGCAAGCACACGCGTCTCCAGGATCGGCTCGACCGCGGCGCGCATCGCCCGATGCACGATGCGGTCCTCGACGGTCGGCACCACCACGACGAAGACCTTGCCCGTGTACGCCGTGATGGCGACCTCACGCAACGGCCCCGGCTCCCACACCCCCATTCGCAGCCGCTGCCCCAGCTCCGCCAACCGGTTCCGCAGGCCCTGCCGGTAGGCGCCCCAGGTCATCCCGTCCGCGCCGGGCGCCGAAGCGCGGCGCATACACGAACGCGCCGCCGCCACCAGGTGAACCGGCCCGACCAGGTAGGGCATGAGAGAGTGCGCGGCGGTCGCCCGATGGATTAGCGTGGACGCAACCTGGACGGTAGGAACGATCCCGCCGGGCGCAGCACCACACAGGCCGCTATCCCACACGCGCGGCCCGCGCCGACGGGAACGACGGCCCCGTCCAGGCCAGCCAACCTCCGGTGCCCCGTCACCGGCCACGGGCGTCTCCCCACAGCATCACGTGCAGCCGGGTGGACAGATGCCAGCCACGGCGCACCACCTCATCGGCAAGAGCCCGCATCACCTCCAGCAGCCGCTCGGTACTGGTCCCCTCCGGCATCACCCACACCGGGTGTAGATCGAACTGCCGCTGCAGGTCAGCGATCTCGTCCAGATCAGCGACGGTAGACGCAACAAACTTGAACACCGCACGGCCGGTGGCCACCAACGCCCGCAACGCCGCCGGATTGATCCGCCGCCGGGCATCGCCAGGAGCGGCGAAACTCGCCAACTTGGGTGAGACGTTGAACCCGGCTACCGCGTCCACCAGGACCGGGGCCGGGACGATGGTGCCGTTGGTCTCCACCTCCACCCGGCGCCCCGCAGCGGCCAGCGCGGAGACGAGCGGCACCAGGAGGTCTTGCTGCAACAGCGGCTCGCCGCCGGTGACCACCAGCAACTCCGTCGGGTAGCCCAATGCCCAGTCCAGGATGTCGGCTGCGGTCAGCCGGTGCGTCTCGGTCCCGACGTCGAACCGCTGCCAATCCCAGGTGTAGGGGGTGTCGCACGTCGGGCAGGACAGGTT
>JBOHFY010000267.1:0-7827 GCA_050699895.1 Pseudonocardiaceae bacterium | reverse complement strand
CCCGGCCGCAGGCCCACCGCGTCGACCACCCGCGAGATGACCTCCTTGCGCAGGGCGTGCTCGGCCTCGGCGTCTCCGGCCCGGGTGGACTCGACGGCCACCGCGAACGACTCCCGCCGCGGGCCGCCGCCACGTTGCCCGGCCGGACCCCGTCGACCAGCCCGGCCGCGCGCTCGATGTCGAGGGGATAGATGTTGCGCCCACCCATGATGATGACATCCTTGCGCCGCCCGCAGACCACCACGTCACCGTCGGCAAGGTAGCCGTCGTCGCCGGTGTCCAACCATCCGTCGGGATCCTGGGTGGCAAGAGGTCCGGCTGTGGTCAGATACTCGCGAGTCACCGACTCGCCGCGCAGTTGGAGCCGGCCGACCTCGCGCTGGCCGAGCGGGCGACCGTCCTCGGCGAGCACCCGAACCTCCATCCCGGGCAACGGAGGTCCCAACCGGGGGAAGGCCCGGCCGTTGCGGCCGGCGGGTTCGGCCACGGCCGCCTCGCGCCGGGTCTCCAAGGCGTCGGCATCCACGGTGTCCACTTCCATCCCGACCCCGCACGGCGCGAAGGACACCCCCAGGGTGGTTTCGGCCATCCCGTAGGCGCACACCATGCAGGTTTCCGGCAGCCCGAACCGGGCTCCCGCGCTGATGAAGGCCCGGACCGCCGCCGGTTCGATGGGTTCGGCGCCGTTGAGGGCGAAGCGCAGGCTGGACAGATCGAAGTGCTCATCGGTGCTGGCCAGCCGCCGGGCCATCAAAGCGTAACCGAAGTTCGGCGAAGCGGTGATCGTGCCCCGGTACTTGCTGATCAGCTCGGCCCAGAGCAGCGGGCGGGACATGAAGTCTGTCGGGGTCACCTTGACCAGCTCGAGCCCCAGTGCCATCGGAAGGGTGAGGAACCCGACCATCCCAATGTCGTGGAACAGCGGCAGCCAGGACACCATCACGTCGGTGGCCGGATCAAGGGCCCCGGCCCGGGCCATCGCGGTGATGTTGGCGTAGAGGTTGCCGTGGGTGATCCGCACCGCCTTGGGCTCAGCGCTTGACCCAGAAGTCAACTGCAGCAATGCGGTGTCGTCCTCGCCCATCCTGAGCGGCGCGGTGAGTGGTCGCACAGCCGGGTCATCGAGGTCGGCGAGCATCAGGTAGCCGATCCCGCGCTGATCCAACAGCGGGGCGAGCTGGTCAAAGGGCGGCCCGAGCAGCACTAACTTGGCGTCGATCATGCCGAGCACCCTGACGGTGTCCGCCGCCCAGCTCGCCAGATCGGCGCGGTGGGTGGGCTGGTGCAGCATGGTCACGCTGCCGCCAGCCAGCCAGACACCCTGCACCGCGGGAGCGATCAGCGCGGGATCACCGGCCAGCACCGCGACCGCGTCACCCTGGTGAACACCGGGAGTGGCGGTGCCCATCAGGCATCCGGCGGCGCGTAGGGCCTGCTCGTGCACCTCCGTCCAAGTGGTGCGGCGCGGCCGGGTGGGTTCACCGGTGGTGATGCCGCGATCCGACTGGATCGGCGAATCTGGCGCGCAGTGGGCTACGAGGGTGTCGACAAACCTGCTCACAAGCTGCCACCTTAGGGGCTGTGGTGGGACTGCGGGGTCTCCTTGTGGGACGCCTACCGATGGTCATCAACCGGTGGCGTCGGCGACCTCAAGCCAGCGGGTCTCCAGATCACTCTTCGCAGCGAGTACCGCCCGCAGTTCACCGTCTAACTCCCGGAACGCGGCAGGATCGGCGGAGCGCTGGAGAATCTGCCGCTGCAGCTCGGCTTCCCGGCCCGCCAACCGCTCCAGTTGACGTTCCAGCCGGGCCAGCTCCTTGCGGGCGGCCCACTGCCCAGTGCCTTCCTTGGGGGCTTCTTTGGGTGCCCCCACCAAGGACCCAGACGAAGACCCAGCCAGATCTGGAGCCCTGTCACGCCGGTCCAGGTATTCGCTGATGCCGCCGGGCAGGTGAGTGACCCGCCCGTCACCGAGTAGCGCCACCACGGTGTCACAGACCCGGTCAACGAAGTAGCGGTCGTGCGACACGACGACCAACGAGCCCGGCCAACCATCCAGCAGGTCCTCCAACTGCTGCAGGGTGTCGATGTCCAGGTCGTTGGTGGGCTCGTCGAGCAGCAGCACGTTCGGCTCGGTCATCAACAGCCGGGTCAGCTGCAACCGACGCCGCTCCCCACCGGACAGATCCGCCACCGGCGTCCACTGCCGCGACGCTGGGAACCCGAGCCGCTCGGCCAGCTGCGAGGCGGACAGTTCTTGGCGGCCCGACTCCCGAGGACCCGACTCTCGAGGACACAGCGTGACGTGGCGGGCGACCTCCTCCACCGCCTCCAGCACTCGCAACGACTCGGGGAGGTCCTCCAGCTCACCACCGGCTGAGCCGGCAATCAGTTCCTGGTGCAGGTGCGCCAGCCGGACGGTCTGGCCCTGTACACGGCGACCGGCGTCGGGTTCCCGCTCCCCCGCAAGCAGCCGCAACAACGTGGTCTTGCCCGACCCATTGACCCCGACCAGCCCGATGCGCTCGCCCGGCCCGATCCGCCATGTCTCGGTGTCCAGCAACCGGCGCCCGGCGATCGTCACCGTGACGTCCTCAAGCTCCAGCACGGTGCGGCCCAGCCGGCGCCGGGCGAAGGCGAGCAGCTCCGCGTTGTCCCTCGGCGGAGGGACGTCAGAGATCAGCGCCTCAGCGGCTTCGATGCGGTACCGAGGTTTCGAACTGCGCGCGGGTGGCCCCCGGCGCAGCCACGCGAGCTCTTTGCGGGCCAGGTTACGCCGCCGGTCCTCGGCCGCCGCGGCCAGCCGTCCTCGCTCGGCCCGAGCGTAGACCCAGTCCGCGTAGCCACCGTCGTAGCCGTCCACCCGGCCGTCGGTGACCTCCCAAGTACGGGTGCACACGGTGTCCAGGAACCACCGGTCGTGAGTTACCACCACCACCGCGCAACGCCGGGCCAGCAGGTGCTCGGCGAGCCACCGCACGCCCTCGACGTCGAGGTGGTTGGTCGGCTCGTCGAGCATCACCAGGTCAAGCTCGCCCACCAGCGCGGCGGCCAGCGCCACCCGGCGCCGCTCCCCACCCGACAACCCGACCACTGGCCGGTCCAGCCCCAACGCCGGGATGCCTAGCCCGTCCAGGACTCCGCGCACCCGGGGGTCCGCGGCCCATTCATGCTCGGTGGTGACTCCCAGCGGATCCAGCACCGCGTGGCGCACGCTGGCCCGCTCGGGCAGTTCGGTGCGCTGGGTCAGCACCGCGACGCGCACTCCCCTGGCCCGGCTCACCCGGCCCGCATCCGGCGCCTGGAGCCCGGCGAGCACCTCGAGCAGGGTGGTCTTACCGCCGCCGTTGAGCCCCACGACACCGATCCGGTCGCCCGCCTCGACGCCGAGCGAGACACCGGACAGCAGCGGGCGGATCCCGTAGGACTTCGAGACAGCCTCCAGGTTGACCAGATTGGTCATCAGGCGTGCGCTAGGGGTTCAGGGGGCGGCACAGGACGCGGGTCCTCCACAATCCGGGCGCCGGGCACTGGGCCGCTGGCTACCCGGACCGTACGGCACACACCGGCACCAGCCAGCTCAGCGGCAACCCGGACCGCAGCGTCAGCGTCGGCGCACAAGAACGCGCAGGTCGGTCCGGACCCCGACACAATACCGGCCAGCGCCCCGGCATCGACCCCGGCCCGCAGGGTGCGCCGGAGCGCGGGGCGCAGCGACACCGCGGCGGCCTGCAGATCATTGCCGAGCAGCGAGGCGAGCCGCCGGGGGTCTCCCGAGGCGAGTGCCTCAACCAGTGGCTCGACGCCACCGAGCCGCTGCGGCGAGGGACCCCGCCGAAGCCGGTCCAACTCCCGGTAGACCTCCGGAGTGGACAGGCCGCGATGGTCCAGCGCGATCACCCAGTGGAAGGTGTGCCGGGCCAGCACCGGCACCAGGGACTCACCACGCCCGGTGCCCAACGCGGTGCCGCCGCACAGCGCGAACGGCACATCACTGCCCAGCCTGGAGGCCAGCCCGGCAAGCTCCTCACGGCTCATATCCAGGCGCCACAGCCCGGCCAGCGCGACCAGCGCGCCCGCCGCGTCGGCGCTGCCGCCGGCCATCCCGCCAGCCACCGGAATGGTCTTGCGGAGCACCACCCGCACGGCGGGTCGGCGTCCGACGTGCTCGGCGAGCAGGAGCACCGCACGCCACGCGAGGTTGCGGCGGTCGGTGGGCACCGTCCCGGCACCCTCGCCGTACACCTGCACAGCGGGCTCATCGGTGGCCGCGATGGTCACTTCGTCGATCATCGACAGTGCCTGGAACACGCTGACCAGCTCGTGATAACCGTCCCAGCGCAGGCTTCCCACAGCCAGGTGCAGGTTGACCTTGGCCGGGACGCGCACGGTGACCGGTCGCGGCACAACGGCAAGCACGCACACCAGGGTACGGGCCCCCTGTGGACAACCCGTGAGTGGCGATGTGACCTATAGCGCGGATCCCCACTCACGGGCGATCCGCGCGTAGTCGCGGATCGCCAGTTGCTCGGCGCGGGCGCTGGGATCCACCCCGGCGGCGCGGAGCAGCCGCTCGGCGGCGGCGGCCGAACCCGCCCAGCCGGCCAGAGCTGCCCGCAGTGTCTTGCGGCGCTGCGCGAACGCGGCATCAACCAGCGCGAAGACCTGTTCTCTGGGTACTGGGGACGGTGCTGTGCGGCTGGTCAGGGCGACCAGGCCGGAGTCGACGTTGGGCACCGGCCAGAACACCGCGCGGGGCACCGGCCCGGCGCGGCGGATCTCGGCGAACCAGGCCGCCTTGACGCTGGGCACGCCGTAGCATCGGGTGCCTGGCGGGGCGGCTAGCCGGTCGGCTACCTCAGCCTGCACCATGACCAGCCCCCGACGCAGGCTCGGCAGCTCGGCCAGCAGGTGCAGCAACACGGGAACACCGACGTTGTAGGGCAGGTTCGCGACCAGCACCGTGGGTTCCAGGCCACCAGCCGCCTCGACGATCTCCGCCCGCCGCACTCGCAGTGCGTCGGCGGTCAGTATCCGCAGCGCGTCAGCGCGCTCTTGGGCGCGGTCGGCCACCGTGGCGGGCAACGCGCTGGCGAGCAGCGGATCCACCTCGACGGCCAGCACGCGGCCCGCCGCGCCAAGCAGCGCCAGCGTGAGCGAGCCCAGCCCAGGCCCGACCTCCAGCACGACGTCCTCGGGCACCAGCTTGGCCGCCGCCACAATACGGCGCACAGTGTTAGCGTCGTGCACGAAGTTTTGGCCAAGCCGCTTGGTCGGTCGCAACCCAATGCGATCAGCGAGCGCGCGGAGGTCAGCCGCCCCCAGCAACGCGGGGCCAGGCTGGGTGGGAGCCACACCCAGCTCCGGACTCACTTCTCAATCTTACCAGAGACCGAGTTGGGCTGAGCAGGTGGGCCAGGCGCGGTAGTTGCCGCGAGCGTTGTGGACCCGCTGGGCAACCGAGATCTGCTGCTCGCGGGTTGCTTGGTGCGGGTACGGGGCGAACTGGCCACCGCCATTGGCGCTCCAGGTGGCTTTGTCAAACTGCAGACCGCCGTAGTAGCCGTTGCCCGAGTTGGCGGCCCAGTTGCCACCGGACTCGCATCGGGCCAGCTGATCCCAGACGGTGGCCGAGGTCACGGTCGCCCCCCTCGCGACAGTTTCAATCCTGGGATCCTTGACCTTCTTGACCGGGGGACGGACAAGTCTCTGCTCGCCGTGTTCCTCGCTAGGCTCCTCGGCACGCACCCGAGTGACCCGCACCACCATTCCGGGCAGCACGGGCGAGGTGCGCTCCGGAGTCACCATGTCCCGCTCCCGCAACGGCACGCCCTGCTGGGTGAGCAGGTCACCGACCGAGAGCGCGGTGGAGTGAATCTCCTTCGCCGGCAGCCCACCGTCGAACAACATGATCGGTTTGGCGATGCGTACCACCAGCGCTAAGCCTTCCAGTGGGATGCGCCGGGAGGGATCAGCGGACAACTCCACGTCGCGCGAAGGCATCCCCACCTGCTTCAGCGCGCTCTCGATGGTGAGGGCGGTGGTCCAGATCTCGTGCTGAGTGCCGTCGACGGTGAGGGCAAGCGGTCGAGCGCGCTTGAGCACGATACGACTGCCGTCCTCGACAGCGCTGCTCGTGGTGGGGGCCAGAGTGTCCTGATCGTCGACCCGCAAGCCAGCGGATTGCAGCGCCCCCGCGACCGACGACGCGAAGGTATGAACGGTTCGCTGCTCATCGTCCACCATGATGGTAATGGTCTTGTCCATGGCGAGAGCCGCAGCGACACCGGTTGTCAGCACCAGGATGCCAGCGAGGAGGGCGCCTCGGACGAACGTGCGAGTGGTCACCAATGTCCAGTCGTCGCAGTTCCGGGCAGGGGGAACACGAGAACCAAGGACCCACGTTCTCGTGCCGGAAGTACCCCCATCCCGGCTGATCGTGACGGAAAGGTAACGGTTCGTGGCGGAGTGCGCAATCACCTCGCCGGTAAATGTCGCCGATCAGGTGTTCCGGACCGCCCAGTGGTGTCACTCGCACCGAGCCGTGCCGCACCGTGCCGCGAGGCGCTCGAGCCCGAAGACCCGCTCGGCCGCAGCCGAGCTCGACGCCGCCAGCTCCGCTACGTCCTGCCCGCGCAGCGCGGCGAGATCCCGAACGGTGTAGGGCAGGTTGGCCGGCTCGTTGGCCTTGCCGCGGTGCGGATGCGGGGTGAGGAACGGGGCATCGGTCTCCACCAGCAGCTGGCCGTCCGGGACCAGCACCGCGGCCTCGCGCAGCGCGCGGGCATTGCGAAAAGTCACGGTGCCGGAAAAGGACAGCACGTAGCCGGCGTCCACGCACACCCGCGCCATCGCGGCATCCCCGGAGAAGCAGTGGAACACCACAGTGCGGGGCGGGCCCTCCGGATCGAGCACCGCCAACACGTCGCGGTGGGCGTCTCGATCGTGGATCATCAGCGGCTTGCCGACTCGCTTGGCGAGGTCGATGTGCCAACGGTAGGCCTCCCGTTGCGCCTCAGGCGACGGGCAGCTCGGATCGACTCGAGTCCAGTAGTAATCCAGGCCGGTCTCCCCCACGGCCACCACCCGGGGAGCTCGCGCGAGCCGCTCGAGCTCGACGCGGTCGGCGTCGGTCATCGCCGCCGTGCGGGTGGGATGCAGCGCTACCGCCGCGAAGACCCGATCGTCCCAGCTCGACGCCTGCACCACCCAGCGCGCCGCGGTCATGTCGTCGGCCACCGTCACCACCGCGGCGACCCCCACCGCCGTAGCCCGATCCAGCGCCGCGCGCACCCCCGCCGGATCGGTGGCCCCACAGGCATCCAGGTGAGTGTGCGCATCGACCACCGTCGCCGGCAACGGCTCTGGGGGGGGTGCGTTCATAACACCCAGCCTATGACCCCAGCGCAACGACGTTTCCCGAGGGGATCTCCCGCTCGGTTATCGGCGGCAGGCCACCGAGCTGCCGGTACAGCGTGTTGCATTGCCGCATGGCGTCGTGCAGCTGGAAGAAATGCTCGACTCGGCCTCGTGCGTTACTGCTCGGGTCGCCTCCGACGGAACCAACGAGCACCGGAACTTCACCTACGACTTAGCCGCATTCTGGATCTTCGGTACCCGACGCCAAGCAGAAGTGAAATTCTCCGTGCTAAAAGCCCTGTACTGCCCTGCCGGGCAGTCGGCGCCAGATAGAGTCTCACTGATGCCCCACGAGGGATTACTCTACGTGTGCAAAACGTAACATTGAGGACCACTCATGACCTGGCTATTGACCGGTGGCGCTGGTTACATCGGCTCGCACATCGCGTACGCGCTCCGCGCCACCGG
>JBOHFY010000266.1:0-17010 GCA_050699895.1 Pseudonocardiaceae bacterium | reverse complement strand
CTCTCAGACAGCTCGACCCTTAGTCGTCTCTACATCGAGAGGTACCACGAGTTCAAGCGGTGCAACGGTTACAGCCGCACAGAGATCGCTCGTAAGCGCGAGGCGCTGGAGAACGTACTTGTGCCGTATCGAGACTCAGAGAACCGGACAGTGCTCACCGAAGCTGGCTTCAAACCGGTTGATCAGATATTCCGCTGGTACAATTTCGCCGTATATCTCGCTGTCAAGACACGGAACTGACCGTTGGTCCGAATGGTGCAGTACGGCCCGGTCGGAGCGACGGCGGCGATGGCCTGCTGCCGCCAACGCGCGTCGCTCGGTGGCATAGCGGTTAGATCTGTGTCGCGGAGACCCTTCGGGCCAGCCGGGCCAGCTCCCGAGTGTCGGTGCCGGGTCGGGCTTCCAGCGCGGTGGCCAGCGGCACCAGCCGTTCCCGGCGGGCGGCGACGGACTGCAGGGTCTTCACCTTCTCGATGGCCTCGTGGGCCAGTGTCAGCCCTTGGGGGTCACCCGCCCGCACGTGGATCTCGGCGAGCAGGAGCTCAGTTAATGTGCGGCCCCGGCGGTGGTCCTCGCTATAGCTGCGCAGCGCGCTGGTGGCGGAGTGCGCGGCGGCGTCGAGCTGGCCCAGATCGACCTGAATGGCGGCGGTCACAAAATCGGCGCTCGCGCGCTCGAAGGCGTCGCGGGGGTGCCCGCTTCGCACCCACGTCACCCCAGCGTGCAGGGCGGCGTTGGCGATCCCGTAGCTGTCCCCGGCCGCACTGGCCAGACCCAGGGCGCGGGTGAAGTGACCCGTCCCGTCCACACCCGAGTCATGACAGCACCAGCCCGCCTCGGTGTGCAGCTCAGCCAGCGCGGCGGCCAGCGCGGCGGTGACCGCGTCGGTCGCGGGGACCTGCATCCACCGCGTGTAGACGGCCGCGGCGGTGCTGAAGAGGCTGCCCTGCCCGCCGAAGTACCGTGCCACCTCGCGCAGCCGCTCTATCACCGCCGCCACGATATGCACATGGGACATGTCCAGCCGCGAGGGCAGCGCCTCGCCAGTCGGCAACGGCAGCTCGGTCAGCTCCCCCAGACCCAGAAACGCCTGGCCCAGGTCGGCAACCGACGTCTCGGCGAACACGGCGCGGCGTCTCACCTCGAGCCCGTCAGCGATGCGCTCGAGCACCCACACATCGCGCACCGTGCGGCCCTTGAGGATCTCGCTCACCTCCGATTGGGATTGACCGGTCAACCGCGCGATCTGGTGCTGGCTCACGCCCTGGCGCCCAAGCAGCCGGTACACCGTGGCGATGTCACGGGCGGCCAGGGCGGCGCGCATCTCGTCACCTGCGAAGAACATGGGGTCCACCGGTGATTACCTCTCTTCCAGAACTCCGGCGTGCGGTGGGTAGCGCTATGCGGTGACGGCTAGCCGTGCGAGATTCGACTATGGCGGGTGATGTACAGATCGCGGCGGAAGCACGCGCTGAGCGTGTCGTAGGCCTTGTGGACCTCGTTGAACGAGGGAATGTTGTTGGTCGAGAATTCCCGCTCCAGGGAGTCGTCCCACCAGCCGAGATAGCGCCGGTTGCCGAGCTGACTGCTGATCGCGACCCGGAGCGCGGCGTTGTCGTCGGTCCGCGAGTAGAGCTCGAAGAGGATTTCTATGAAGGCTAAATAGGCATCGAACAACTCCGTGGAGAACAGCACGCGGTTGACGTACATGATCTCGTCGGCCTCCCGCTTGAGGCGGATCGCGTCGGCCGGTGTGATCTCCTTCCATCTGCCGATAAATACCGCGAAGCACAACAGCCGGTTCAGGTTCGGTGCCGCCTGCTGGAAGATGTCCAATCGCCGCTGGATGACGGTCTGGTTCGCCCACTGCGCCGACTCCAGCCGGTGTGTGGCGCGGGCGACGATGTAGCCGACGCCGACCACGGCGATCGGGATCAGTGCGGACACCACCAGCTTGGCAATCTCCAGGCTGGTCCAGCTACCGCTGTCCATCGTGGTTCCCCATCCCGCGCTGAGTTGATGACCTACTGAGCGTCGTGCTCAGGGGCAATGACGATGAGCGGGCGGTAATAGCCGGGGCTGTGCTGCTCGCCGACCAGGTGGCCGCCGGCTTCCACCCAGGCGTGAGCGAGGAAGGGAGCGGTGCGCACACCGGTGCACCAGGTGGGCCAGACCCCACGGATGCGGCACAGCAGCGCGGTGGCCAAGGAGCGCTGGAGGCAGTACCGGCCGCCGTACAGCACGCTGACGGCCAGGATCGCGTCGTGGGCGTCCTTAGCCTGCTGGTAGGTGGCCGGCGCGGCGCGGCGGCGCAGCCGGGTGAGCACGGCGCGGATGCGCCGGGGTGGCAGGTGGGCGAGCACGCGGGCGGTGCCGACGGCGATCAGGGCGGCGGGTCGCTGCCGAACCGGGAGCTTCCCGCCGCGTTCCACGATCTGCGGCTGGGTCATGGAAGCCCCTTTCTGTGGCCGGTCAGCAGTCCGGCGGTGCGCAGGCGGTCCAGGAGCGCGGCGACATCGGCGGCAACCCGCTCGGTGCTCACCGCGTGTCTGTCGGCCAGGCTCTGGGCGACGTGCTGGGGGGTAGCGCCCTCCAGCAGCAGCCGAAGGACGCGTGCGCCGGTGGCGTTGAGCCGCCAGTAGCGGCCGGCGCGCTCGTCGAGCAAGACCATGCCATCGTCGGTGTCCGCGGTGGACACCTCAGCCCGCAACCGCACCGTCATCGTGGCGCTCCCGTCGCGGTGGCGGGCGATACGGAGGGCAGGGTGCGCAGCCAGGCTTCGCACGCCAGGGTCCGGTCGAGTGCCACCAGGTCCAGAGCGTACGGGTAGATCCCGAGACAGACCGCGCGCAGCGCATCGGCGTCAACCAAGCCGAGCCGGGCCAGCACCAGGTCATCGAGCAGGCTGGCCAGCTGCGGGCGGGCGTGGCGCAGTCCAGCGTGCCAGTCGACGCTGAAGTCACCCTTGGTGGTGCGTTGCAGGACCGCGGCGGGCATCAGGTCGCGCATTGCCTCGACGATCAGTGGCTTGAACCGCCACGGGGTGCTGCGCTCGTGCAGGCGCACGGCCAGGCAGGCTTCGACCACCCGGTCGTCGAGGTAGGGGGCGGCCAGCGGTAACCCGGCGCGGGCCATGATCCCGGCGATGTGGCGGGTGAGGTAGCCCATGGTGCGCAGGTGTTCGAGGCTGGCGTGCTGGCCGCGGGTAGGGGCTAGCGGCGCCGTGCTGGCCGCCGCCGCGCGGAGCAGGCTGGCGGCCGCGTCGAGGGCGTGGGGGGTGGCCCAGGGCGGGACTCGCAACGCGGGACCCCAGCCGAGATCGGGCAGATCGCAGTCCACGGGGGCAGCGGCAAGCTCGTCGACGGTGGCGCTCAGCCATGCTTGATAGCCGCGGCGGTCGGCCAGGGCGCGCAGGGTGGGTGCCAGCGGCCAGCCGCTCACCGCGCGGCGGCCGCGTAAATGGTGCGCCGCGATCCGGGGATGGGTCGCGGCGGTGGTGTGCAGGTAGGCCGCCGGGGCCTGCAGAACCTGGTCACCACCCAGCCCGCGAAGGTGCAGCCGGCTCCCGCGTGCCACGAGCCGGCGGGTGACCGACGTGATCGAGGCGTGGTCCCGGATGACGATGTGCGGCTCATCGGCCCCCGCACCCCCCGCGCCGACATCGGCATACATCAGGGGCAGCTGCCGCATATCGAGGACAAGACGCTCGACGCCGCTCAGCTGGCTGGCGGCGCGGCGGGCCCAGTGGGCGTCGTCCTGGCCCGGATCGGCCGAGACCAAGGTCACCGCGATGACTCGGCTGTTCCCGCGCGCGGCCAGAAAGCACAGCGGGGTGGAGTCCAGGCCGCCGGACAGGTCACAGCTGATCGTCCCGCCCGCGCGGGTGCGGGCCTCGACGGCGGCAACGAGCGCTTGCGCCACGACGGGAGCGGCCTCCGACAGCGGCGCCACCGGCTCCGGTGGACGCCACCACCGCACCGCGCGAGCCGGCTGGCCGGGGCCGATGAGCAGGTAGCAGTCATCGGCGAGCGCCCGCATGCCCTGCCAGAGGCACCCGTCGGCTAAGGGGTGCGGAAGGTAGGGGTAGACCAGGCGGGCCGCCAAGCACTGCTCGTCGACCGTGGTCCCGGCGAGGCCGGCCAGGACGTCCGCCCGGTCCGCGGCCACGCTCACCCGCCCCACCTGGGTATGAAACACCCGCCGCAGCCCGGAGACACTGCCCTGCACCCGGACCTGGCCGTCGAGGGCGGCCACCAGGTGGAAACTGCCGGACAGCCCCGCTCCCAGCCGATCCAGGTCAGCCACCGTCCGCACCCGGCGGGCCAACGCTGACAGCGTCGCGGCGGTGACCGGGCAGCACCCGATCACCGCCACCAGCACCCCCGCTCCCCGCGCGGTGACCAGCTCATCGGCGGCCCAGCAACCCAGCAGCCACGGCCGTCCCGAGGCATGGGCATGTGTCTGGGGCGCGTGCGGCGCTAAGGCCGTGGCGACGTCACCCGCGGCGTCGCAGTCGGGCAGGACCACAAACCAGGCTTGGCCACGGTCTGGTGGGCCAACAGCGGAGCGCACGACTCGTTACCGTGAGTAATACGCGTTCCCGTCGACCACCTGTCCCCGGCTATTGGCGCGGGTGATCACGGCGAAGTCACCGATCTCCTCGAGCATCGGGGGTTCATACACCTCGGGCTGTTCCGTGGGACTCTCGGTGTCATGGTCTGGGCGAATGTCCATCGTTGCACCTTCAACCTTTCGACCTCATGCCATCACTGCGGGACCTGCTTCAGGTAATCCTCTGCCTGCTGGATCACCTTGTCCTGATCGGTACATGCGGGGCAAGTGAATTCGGCAACGGTCGTGTCGTCACTCGCGGAGATCAGGCGGGGGTTGGAACCGGGCAAGAAGACAACCTTGTTGACCGAGGCGCTGTGGTGCCGGTCGAGCATGACCGTCACGCCAGAGCTCACCTCCCAGACCTCGACCAGCCCCGCGGTGGTGCCCACGGCGAGCAGTCGACCATCTTGGCTGAAAGACGGGCCGCTGGACAGGCGACCGTGCGCGATCAGCTCGTCGCCGACGGGCTTGCCGTCCGCGGTCCAGATCTTCACCGTGCCATCAGCCACTGTGCTGACCAGGTGCTGGCCGGAAGGGTCGAAGGTCACGCTGGTCGCGCCGGGATGCTTCAGCCGGGTGGGTGGCTCGGGGGTGTCCCATCGCCAGAGGCGGACCCCGTCGCGATCGGTCGCGGCGAGCAGCTGACCGGCAGGGTCGAACGCAACACTGTTCGCGGGCTGCCCGCTGCCGGGGAGCGTGCGGAGCTTCTCGGTCCGGGCATCCCGGAGGAGCTTCCCGGTCCGGGCATCCCACAGATGGACGGTGCCACCGGTATCCCCGGCCGCGACCGTCTTGCCGTCGGGGCTGATGGCGAGGCTGGCCAGGTATCCGTCTACCACCCGGTATCCGGATGTCGGCAGCGAAGGTTGTTCGTACTCCAGCGGGAGAAGCTGAGGCGGGCCGTCACCGCCCCAGGACCACAGCATGGGGACCCTCTCTAGCCGCCCGAGGGTGATGATGCGGTGCGGTTCAGTCGGATCGAAGAGCACCGCCTGGAGTGGTTTGTTGACGGGCAGGGACGCCAGAGGTTTTGTCAGGTCGCGCGGGTCGATGATGAAGGCGCGACCATCCTGGCTCGCCGTCACGAGCCAGGACCCGTCGCGACTGAGGTCCATGGTGGTGACCCGGTTGTCGTGCTCTGTGAAGGGCGTGACCGGGGGTAGTTCCCAGCGCCGCACCGTGCCATCAATGCCCAGAGACATCACTACCGCGCCCTCCCGCAGGTAGCTCACCTTCACCTGGGTGACCTCTCCGCTGTGGGCGAGAAGTTCGTAGGTGGGGGCGGTGGGAGACCGCTGACGCACCGGCCAGACCAGGACACGCCCGTCGGCGCTGGTGGTGGTAATCCACTGACCATCGGGGCTGGTGGCCATATTCGTGATGAAGTCCGCCTGTGGGGGCAGTGATCCTTTCCGTGATCCGTCGACGAGGCTGTACGTTTGTGCCTCCTTGTCCCCCGCGATGGTGACGGTCTGGGCCTCCTTGTTGACGGCAAACTGTCGAAATTCGGCGAGGCCCTCGATCGGATACCGAACGGGATTCGACCCAGCTTGCCCGTTCCACACGACGATCGAGATCTTTCCGCTCATAGGGTCTGTTGACAGGCCGACGACGGACTGCCCGTAACGTTTGAGCGCAAAGACTGGAAGATCCAGGGTGGATGACTCCGCGATCTGAGCGCCGGTTCGAGCGTCCCACACTCGCAGCTTCTTGTCGTCTCCGGAAGTCCCAATGTGCTGCCCGTCGGCCAGGGGCGCGGCGTCGTAAATGGCGCCTGGGAAGCACGCGACCTGCTTTCCGGTCAGGGGATCATACGTTGCGGCGCTCCTTGACTTGGAGACGACGAGGACGAGACCATCCGCCGCGGACCCGCTCCACGCGACGGTGGTGGGTATTAAGTCTCTCTCGTTGGTGGTGGTGCGCGGTGGGCATTCTTTGCTCTCGATATTGATGTGCTGTCCCGTCGTGGTATTAATCACTACTACCGTGCCGTGGTCGGTCCCGAGCGCGACGCGGGACGCGTCAGGGCTCACGGCCGACGCCCACCCCGAGGGGGTGATGCCGCCGGGCAGGCCAGTGGCCTTCGTCTCGTGTTCCAGGTGGCCTTTGTCATCGATCACCTGGATGCTGCCGTGCGCGTCGTAGACGACGACGTGTCGGGAGTCCGGCGTGGTCCTCATGCCGATCATCATCGGGTCCGGCCCCGCGACCACCTGACCGCGCGGGCTCGACGCCGCGATCAGCACCGCCGAGCGGGTGTCCTTGTTGTCCCCGATCCACCAGATCCCGTGGGCCTTGACCGCGCGCTGCAGGCTCTGCACGGGGTTGTAACCCAGGGCGGTGGCCGCATCCCTCAGATACTCCCGTTGTTGCGCCTCAGAGCGTCCCACCAGAACGAAAACAACACTGACAAGGAGCAGTATGACGGCTAAACCCACCGTGAGCTGGGTGCGGTGCAGCGTGCGGCGGGCAGCCCGCGCCGCCGCTCGGGCTTCCTCTCGTTCGGCGATAAGCTGGCGTGACGTCTCGGCCCGCTCCTGGCGGCGGCGCCAGTCGAGCACCGCGGCGCCCATGACATCGTGGAAGATCTCGTAGCGGGTCCCTCCCGCGACCCCGACGGCCGGGGACACCGGTCGCAGAATGCGTTGCAGCCCGGAGCACAGCGTTTCGAGGAGGTCCCGCACGGCCTCCACCGGCAGTGTCACCAATTCAGCAAGGTCCTCGGCGGATAACGCGATCTTCGTCCCCGCTGTCGTGATCAGATGGCGAAATACCGCGGCGGCGACATCGACCTGCGCGGGCGAAAGGCCGGCCATGACGTTGTCGAGATGGCTCTGGACTATCGTCTGGGCCCCGCCCAGCTCGTCTAGCGTACTTTTGCGCAGTGCTGACGATCCGGTGGCACGCTCCTGGTTCCACAGGCGGGTCAGCACAAGTTGCAGGAAGGGAGTCTCAATGTCCCCTGGGTCTGATGCGTCCGGGGCGACCCCGTTGGGTGCGGTCCCCTCCGGCGCCACCTGCACCTGACCGGTGCGGACCTGATCCAGCAGGGCCGTGATGAGGCCAGGGTCGATGGACATCGTGCGGTCGGGCGGCGCGAGGAGGTTGTAGCGATCGAGGGGGCCTTTGATTGCGGCTCGGGCCTCGTCGCGGCTCAGGTGCGCTAGCCGGAACAAGTTCCTGAACAGTTGTGGCACTCGACCCTTGAAACGATCAAGGTCGGCAAGGGCGTCCTCACGGATCGCCAGCAGGACATGCACCGGCAAGTCTCGGGTGCTCAGGATCCTGCCGAGCTCGGCGGTCAGTCCTTCCTCGCCGAGATCCCTAGGGTGGTAACGGAAGTACTCCTCGAACTGGTCGAGGATCAGGTAGACCGCCGAGACCCTGGACTGGCGCAGCACCTCGCGAAGCCAGGAAACACTCAGCGGGGGCGCACCGGTGTCGTGCGCCCCCGCGCCGGCGCCAGTCACTCGCGACACCTCGGCACTGACTTCCGCCGCGATGCTCTCCCGTGAGGCGTCGTGCCACGAGCTCACGTACACCACTGCCGCGCCAAAGACGCCCAGGTCGTCATCCCCGTCGTCATCACTGTGGCGAAGCGCCGGCAGCACACCCGCCCGCAGCACCGACGTCTTGCCGACCCCACTCGGGGCGTACAGCACAGTCAGCCGCGATGCGGTGAGGTTGGCGACGATGAGGTCGGACTCGCGCTGCCTGCCGAAAAAGTACGCCGCATTCTCCTCCGTGAAGGGCACCAGCCCGACGTACGGGCACTCCGGGGCGTCCCGGTGGGTCGCGTCCCCTGCTCGAGGGGGAGGACCGGTGGCGGTGGTCACGGCGTCACCTCGTATTACGCGGAAAGTCGCTCGTCGCCGTTGTCAGCGGCGAGTCGCTGTTCGGCGGCTGCGACGAAGTCCTCCACGCTGACGCGAAGGCTGTCGACGCCGCGCTGGTTCCACGCGGGGCGGTCGATAGGGTCCGGGTCGGGCTGGATCGCCCAAGCTTGGTAGGTCTTACCATCCTGCTCCTCCCGCAACCGGTACAGCATCGCCCGGACGTTCCAGTCGCGCAGGCTGTACCCCAGGAAGAGGAAATGGCTTCTCCGGAGTTTTGCCGCGGGCATGACCGGAAACAGACTCGCGACATCGGCTCGGGCGAGGTAGTCGATGTAGTGATCTTCGGTGATCACGAAACTGTCCTCTCTGTCAACTCGGTCCACCTCGCCGTGAATCTTCACGATGACGGCCCGTTGGTCGAGCCGGAGGTCGTAATATTTATTCGGCACTTCAATCACGGTCGGTTCGCCCTTGACCACTGCACCATCGACATCGAAATCGACGGTGCGGTGGCGGAACAGTCCGCGATCTCTTCCTTCGGCGATGTACGTGACGAGATCGTACGGCTCACGCTTTTCTACGAAAGCGCTCTCGAGGGAGTCGTCATAGTTGGTCGTCACAATGAGCATGCATTCACGGACTTCCCCCGCCTCACGGGTACGGCGAGACAGCTCGGCGAGTAAGCTGTGCAGGCGTGTGAATGGGTAGTCCGCGTCGAATATCTCGTGGAGCTCATCGTAGAGCGATCCTTCCCCTTCCAGCGTCGCCACGTACTGTGCCACCCGGGCCAGGTCGTCGCTGTCGAGCAGCACGCTGCCCACGTACTGGGCTAGCTCGGCGGCCAGCTCCCGCCCGCTGGGCAGATACCGGCCCCGCTCCCAGGAGACGTGCAGTGGCCGCTCGGACAGGTTGACCCCGGCGCCGAGCACCGGAACGACCTTTCCTCTCAGCAGAAGTCGGACAATCCGGTCGTATTTCTGCTCCAGTTCATCAGACATCGCGCACGCCCCGTCATAACTCTCTATTCACGAGTCCAGTTGAGCTGGTTGGCGCACCTGTATATTCGCACTCGTCCGCCGGCTCACACCAGAAACCACAGGAAGAAGAGTATGCGCAACGCTCGGTAAGTACGTCATCACTCAGCCCTGATCGGGTGAACTGCCGCCCTGGTCACCGCCCACCCCGCTACCGGCCTGGCCCGACAGCCAGGCACCACACCACGCTCGCCACCGAACAACTTACCGGCTGGTGGTCCCGGTGAATTGTAGGGGCAGGGTGATGGGGCCGGTGATGCTGAGATGGGGGCGTGTGGGGACGGGTCCGGCCAGCGCGATGTCGCCGAGCCGTGAGGCCAGGATTGGTAGCGCTTCGCGCATTTCGGCGCGGGCTAGTGATACGCCGAGGCAGTGGTGGATGCCGCCGCCGAAGGTGAGTTGCGCGGCGCGTCGCGCGGTGATGTCGAAGGGTGCGTCACCGAAGGTGGCGGGGTCGGTGTTGGCGGCGGAGACGAACAGCGCGACGTGGGTGCCGGTGGGGATGGTCACGTCCTGGAAGGTGAAGTCCTCGGTGGCCACCCGGCCGATGACAGAGACGGTGGGGTTGACTCGCATCAGTTCTTCGACGGCGGTGTCGGCTAGTTCGGGTGTTCGCGCGAGTAGTCGCCATTGCTCGGGGTGCTGGGCGAAGGTGGTCATCGCTAGGCCGAGTTGGTTGCGGGTGGTGTCCTGGCCCGCGAAGATCAGCGTGCTGACCAGGATGCGTAGTTCCTGGGCGGTGAGGCGGTGGCCGTCGATTTCCGCGGCGATGAGCGCGGAGATCAGGTCCTCGCCGGGGTTCTCGCGGCGTTGGGCGGTGAGGTCGTCGCAGCAGGCGTACAGGCCCGCCAGTGCGGCGTCGATGCGGTCCTGCTCGGTGCGGGCGGCCGGGCCGAAGCCGAGTCCGAGGTCGGTGGCCCAGCCGAGGAACGCGTCGAAGCGCTCGGCGGGGATGCCGAGCGGTTCGGCCATCACCCAGGCTGGGTAGGGGTCGGCGAAGGCGGTCATGAACTCGCAGCCACCGTCGCCGGCGAAGCTGTCGATCAGTTCGTGGGTTTTGGCCCGCATGAACGGTCGTAGCTCATCGACACTGCGCTGGGTGAACACCGTGCTCACCAGTCGGCGCTGGCGCTGGTGCTCCTGGCCCTCGAGGTTGAGCAGCATCGCGCGCATCCAGTCGGCGAACAGACCGGTGGTGACGCCGGAGGCGATCAGGAAATCCATGATACCGTGGCGCAGGCGGCGATCCCGCAGCAGCGCCAGGCATTCCTGGTAGCGCAGTACCGCGATACCGATCGGGGTGCGCGCCCACCAGCCGGCCTCGGCGGCGGCGCGGACCTCGGGAGAGTCGACCCGCAACGTCGGGTCGAAAATGTTGAGCATGGCGATGCCGTCGTCATGGAGAGTGGTCATCGTGACCTCGCTGGCGCGTGGGGTGTGCCGGTGGCCGCGACCAGCCGGACCTTGGCGGTGCGGGTGCCGGGTACGCCGGGCAAGCTCAGGTCCGCGTGCCGATCGCCTTCGAGTGTGATTACCATTCGGGTTCCCCGTCGGCCGCACGGTCGGTGTGTGATGACCGGCACCGCACCCCGGTGACCCGTCGCCGGTCGGCCATGGTCCTCAGCCCGCCGACGTCATGGGTCTTCATTAATCCCCTCTCGCAGGCTTCGCCCGCCCGGCGCGAGGAGGGGGAAACGTACGTCTGATTGCCGGCTCGACCGGCAGTCGTCATACCGACGTATACCACACTTGGTGTCTTCTGGTGGGCTACTTGGCGGCGCTTTCTGTAGCGGACGGGGATTGCCCGGTGGGCGGGAGCCGCGGACGCACCGTGCATGAGCGCGACACACCATGCACGCTGAGCGCGACACACCGGTGTTGGGGACGCCCCGCGGCGGTGCGGGCCGCGCGAGGCGGAATTGTCGGTGCGGCGCTTCATACTGCTCGCCAACCGGTTGGACTTGGAGGCGGGAGGATGCGGTGGCACAGCGGAGTCGGGAGCGACGGGTCGCTGCGGCGGTGCGTCGTCGGGCGCGGCGCCGCGCCCACGTTGGATCCGGAAGCGTCGGTTGGGGGAGCGTTGGTTCCGGGGATGCCGGATTCGGGAGTGTCGGGTCGCCGACCACGGGCACGGACGCTCCACGCGCGAGGCCGTCAGCGGAGACGATCTCGACCGTGTTGCTCAGCGCCGCGCACGAGCACTGGGCGGGTGATACGGAGGCCGGCGCGCGCATCGGCGCCATGGTGGCCGATCGGTGCGCCGAGGCGCCGAGCCTCGTCGCGGCGGCGACCCAGTGCGCGGTGACCCCGCTGGTCACGGGGGCGTGGGCCCGCGGCTGGTCGCCGGAGGATCTTTACCAGACGGCCCGACGACGGCTGGACGGCGCGGGTGTCGGCTACCTTGTCGATGCGATCGCGCAGGAGTCGCGGCGCTACGCCAAGGCCGCGATCCCGCAGCGGTGGAGCGAGGACCTCCGGCAGATCGGGGCGGTGCTGTGGTGGGAGCCCGCCCAGACCGGAGGTCATCTCGTGCAGTGGGCCCGCCGAGCCGGCCACGGCCTGGCGGACGCGCTCACCACGGTGATCGAGGTGTTGGCGATGCTGCTGTCGCTGCCGGTGCTGCCGAGGATCGCGGCGCCGCCGGGGTCCGCTGCCGCCGCCGCGCCGCCGCGCCGTGGCGTCGACCAGAAGATGCTGGCCCGGGTTCGGGCGCTGCTGGCCAAGGCCGAGTCCACCACCTTCCCCGAGGAGGCCGAGGCACTGTCGGCCAAGGCGCAGGAACTGATGAGCCGGTACTCCCTGGAACGGATTGTGATAGACAGCGCTGGTAGCGCGGGGTCGGACCCCCATCCCGCCACCGCCCGCAGGATGTGGCTAGACAATCCTTACGTGGCAGCCAAAGCTCTGCTGGTGGGCGCGGTGGCCGAGGCGAACCGCTGCCGGACGGTGCTGTCGGAAAAGCTCGGGTTCACCACCGTGCTCGGCGATGAGGTCGACCTGGAGATCGTTGAGCTGCTCAGCACGTCGCTGCTGGTCCAGGCGACTAGAGCGATGGTGTCGGCGGGCAGCCAGATCACCCGCTCCGGGCAGTCTCGGACCCGGTCGTACCGCCAGTCGTTCCTGATCGCCTACGCGACTCGCATCGGTGAACGGCTGAACACCGCGCGGAACGCGGGTGCCGCCGCGGTGGCCGATCCAGCTCGGCTACTGCCGGTGCTGGCCGCTCGGGAGCGGGTCGTGGACGAACTGTGCGAGTCGATGTTCCCGCAGTCGGTGTCCCGCTCCTACAGCATCGGCAACGCCGCCGGCTGGCACGCTGGCCGCGCGGCCGCGGACCTCGCCACACTCGACACCCGGCGCGCCGTGCCCTCAGCAGAGCGCTGACGCCAAGCCGACCCCCTGCTGGCGCCAGCGCGGGGCCCGCGGAGCGGGGCGTCATGGGGACGCGGTGAACCGCTCCAGCAGGATCTCGAACGCGCTGGACTCGACCCGGTAGGCACCGCTGAAGGGGTGGTTGAGCACGTTGACAACGTAGAGAGCGCCGGCGACCACCAAGGCCTGCATCCCCACCGCGATCAGCAGGCGGGCGGTGAGGTGCGGCTTGGTGAGCAGCGGGAAGAGCGCGATCAGGCAGGCCCAGCCGAGAAGGATGTACCACAAGAAGTCCGGGACGCCCGCGTTGACCAGGTCAACCCGGGTGCGCCGGGCGTCGTAGATATCCTGGACCTTGTCTATCGCCTTGTTCTGCAGGTTTTGTTCGCGGGCGTCGGCCGCTTTGAAGGCGTAGACGTCATTGCGCAGGGTGGTCAGCGCGGTCCAGGCGGCCTCGCTGGCCTGCTGGTGCTGCATCAGCGGCCAGTCCTGGTTGATGACCAGGTCCGTGTAGCGGCGGCTGTCTTGTTTCCAGATCGACTGGGCAGGTTCGGGAATGCCCCGGGCGAAGCCGTAGACCGCCCCGAGGGAGTTCGCCTCTTGTTGCGCGTCCGAGCGGGCCTTGTCGTAGTCCACCAGCACGCTGCCGATCACGAAGGCGAGTAAGATCGAGAACAGGAGTCCGATGAGGACGTTCACTGAGTCGATGGTGAAGGCCTCGGATGTTTCCACCTCGCGATGACGCCAGCGGCCCGGCAATATCCGCCCGAGCGCCACGTACACCAGCACCGTAGCGAGGGCGGCCACCGCTAAAACGACGATTAACTGAAACCCCATGACGGAACCTCCCGTGGCATGCCTCATGGCCGAGGCAGTTTCTGTCGTCTTATTCGGAGGGGTGGGACCAGTCTCGCTGCCGGGCCGCGTCGATGAGTGTCTGAATGATCTGGCCTTTACCGTTGCCGGCGGAGACACCGAGATCGGCTTTGCGCGCTTCGCCGAGGCCGTTGACGGCACAGCCCATGACGGCGATGCGCATTCGGCATGCACCTTGGTTACCAGCGGGCATGTCGCGTCGATCGCCTCCAGCCTGCGGTCAGCCGCCTCGGCCCGCACCGCCGGAGACACGCCATGGGCGGAGAACACCACCGTGGCCCCGTCCGGAACGGCGTCCAGCTCCTCGACGAACACCGCGCCGCGCGCCTGGAGATCGGCCACCACATAAGTGTTGTGCACGATCTGCTTGCGAACGTAGATCGGGCCGCCCCGCTGGTCCAGCAACCGCTCCACGATCGCTATGGCGCGCTCCACCCCGGCACAGAACGACCGCGGCGAAGCAAGCACAACCGTGTGGGCTCCAGCGGGGCTGTTCGCGATGCCAGACATTGCGGTGCCTCCGAACTCAGTTGTCACGGTGAGTGGCCAGCCGGGCCAGCGCGCCCAACTCGCGGGCGGCTCGCGGCGTCGGGCTTGCTGATCCCAGGTCTCGCATCGCCTGCGCCAGCAGGTCATCTACCTGGGTCTGGCTCCAGGCACGGCCGCCCGCGATATCGATCAGGTCCGCGGCGTGGACCAGGTCGGTATCGGATAACGGCGCCTCGCGCTGGTAAAGCTCGCCCAGTTCGGGCCCGGCCGGGGTGCCTGAGGTCAGGGCTGCCATTACCGGAAGGGATTTCTTACGGCTGCGCAGGTCCGAGTAGACCGGCTTGCCAGTCACCGTCGGGTCTCCCCAGATACCCAGAAGATCGTCCACGTGCTGAAAAGCGAGGCCGAGGCTCGCACCGAACCCGCGTAGCTGCTCGACCTGCGCAGGGGTGCCACCTCCGAAACAGGCGCCTACCGCGCAGGCACAGCTCATTAAGGCACCGGTCTTTTTCCCCACCATGCCCAGGCATTCGGCCAGCTCGACCTGGACTCGTTGCTCGAAGGCCAGGTCCGCGCTCTGGCCGTCCACCAGATCCTGCACTGTGGCAATGAGCATCCGTGCCCCGCCGGTGGCGGCCGGGTGTTCACTGGAGAGGAGCACATCCAAGGCCAACGCCAGCAACGCGTCCCCAGCGAGAATCGCCGCATTGACACCGAACACGCTCCACGCCGTGGGGCGGTGGCGGCGGGTGACGTCACCATCCAGCACGTCGTCGTGCAGCAGCGAGAAATTGTGCACCAGCTCCACCGCCACTGCGGCCGGTACCGCGCTGGCCGGAACCCCGCCGACGGCCTGGGCGCTCAGCAGGACCAGCGTGGGGCGGATCGCTTTGCCACTATTGGCGTGTTCCGGCTGGCCGTGCTCGTTCCACCAGCCTAAGTGGTAGCCGGCGATGCGCCGCATCGACGAGGGTAGTGTGTCGACCGCCGCGCGCAGAGCGGGTTCGACAATAGTTCGGCTCCACGCGAGCACCTCGCGCGCCGACCTACCCTCGGCTTTCACGTCAATAGTGGTCATGATCCTGCCTCCTCCTCGTATCGGCTGATTTCGACGTTCTCCAGGATACCGAGTGCGTCGGGAACCAGGACGGCCACGGAGTAATAGGTGCTGACCAGGTAGGAGCTGATGGCCTTGTCATTGATCCCCGTGAAGCGGACGCTCAATCCGGGTTGGACTTCATCGGGGATGCCGGTCTGACGCAGGCCGATCACGCCTTCGTCGTCCACGCCAGTGCGGAACGCGAGGATGGAGCTGGTGCGATTCTTGGTGATGGGAATCTTGTTGCAGGGCAAAATCGGTACGCCGCGCCAGGACATCACCAACTGGCCGTCGACGTTGACGTTCTGCGGGTAGATGCCTCGGCGGTTGCATTCTCGACCGGCGGCGGCGATGGTGCGGGGATGGGCCAGGAAGAACTTTGTCTTCCTCCTTCTGGCGAGCAGATCGTCGAGGTCTTCGGGGGTGGGGGGCCCGGTGCGAGTGCTGATGCGATGTGTGAGATCGGCGTTGTGCAGGAGCCCAAACTCGCGGTTGTTCACCATCTCGTGTTCTTGCCGTTCCCGCAGCGCCTCAATGGTCAACCGCAGTTGCTCTTCGATCTGGTTCATCGGATTGTTGTACAGATCCGCCACCCGGGTGTGCACTCGCAACACGGTCTGCGCCACGCTCAGCTCATATTCTCGGGGCGCGATCTCGTAACTGCCGCTGGTCATCGTTCATGTCCGGATCCGGCTGCATTGGCTCCGTCTGCACCGACTCTGTCACAGCACACACCACCAATTCTATCCGTACGAACAGAGAAGAAATCAGGGAAAATTCTGGGCGCTAGTCAACCCGGAAAATTGCGCGTTCGGATGGGCTTCCTAGCGCATAATTCTCGGTAAGCGAACGCCCCCATGCTCGTTTCGCTGGGCACCTGACCGCGCTCGCCACAATGTCGTTCGCTCAGTGCTGGATAGCTCATTTGCTGACATTGTGAAAGGTACCGACTGGCCGGTTCCGGGGGCAAGGGGGTTCCCTCCAACGCCACTCCCCGCTCACGCTGCGTGAGCGCTCTCGCGTGGCGGCCCGCACCGCTAGCGCGACATCATGGCGGCCACGGCGGTGATCCGGTCGTGCCTACACCCCTCGGGAGAACACGTGAGGTGTCGACGCCAGGACGCTTCGCAGCCGGTTCAGAGCCCGGTGCTGCGTCACCCGGACCGCGCCCGGAGTGGAGCCCACGGCCTCGGCGGTTTCCTCCGCGGACAGTCCCACCACGAACCGCAGGCGGAGAATCTCCCGCTGCTTGCCCGGTAGGGTGTTCAGCAGCGTGGCCACCCGCCCCGCCATCTCGCCCCGCATCGCCTGGGTCTCCGGGCCGTCCTCGGCCAGGGCCGGGGTGTCGGGGACCTCCGGGACCGGCTCGGAGCGGTTGCGCGCCGAGGACCGGCGGGCGTCGGACACCTTGTGCGCGGCGATGCCGTACACGAAGGCAAGAAACGGCCGGCCTTGGTCGCGGTACCTGGGCAGGGCCGTGAGTACCGCGAGACACACCTCCTGGGCCACGTCATCCGCTGAGGCGAACGTCTTTTCCTGCCCGCCTAGGCGGGCCCGGCAGTACCGCACCACGAGCGGACGGATCCAGCGCAGCACACCCTCGACAGCATCTCGCTGGCCGTCGACGGCGGCGCTGACAAGGACGTGGAGGTCGTCCCAGATCGTGCTCGGGGGCTCGTTCTCATCAGGG
>JBOHFY010000265.1:0-2321 GCA_050699895.1 Pseudonocardiaceae bacterium | reverse complement strand
GCCTGGTCCCAGTACCGCCGCTTGGGCACGAAGAAGAACACCGTGTCGTCGCAGGTGATCGCCAGCTGGATCATCCAGTAGGCGTCGACCGGGTTGGCGCAGGCGAGCACCTTGAGCCCCGGGGTGTGCGCGAAGTAGGACTCAGGGGACTCCGAATGGTGCTCGACGGCGCCGATACCGCCGCCGTGCGGAATGCGCACCACCACCGGCATCCGCAGCTTTCCCTGCGAGCGGTAGTGCACCTTGGCGAGTTGCGAGACGATCTGGTCGAAGGCGGGGAAGACGAACCCATCGAATTGGATCTCACACACCGGGCGGTAGCCCCGGACCGCGAGCCCGACCGCGGTGCCGATGATCCCGGACTCACCCAGCGGGGTATCGAACACCCGCCGCTCGCCGAAGTCCTTCTGCAAGCCATCAGTGATCCGGAACACCCCACCGAGCCGGCCGACATCCTCACCCATCACGATGACTTTGGGGTCGGCCTCCATCGCGGCCCGCAGTCCCTGATTGAGGCCCTTGGCCAGGGTGATCGTCTGCGGCGGGGCGGTGGCCGCCATCAGTACCCGTTCCTGGGCGCGCGACCGGGTGCACTCCCCGCGTCAGTGAACGACGCGTGGTAGGCCAGGTAATCGTCACGGGACGCGTCGAGGAGAGGTGAGGGTTCGGCGTAGACCTTCGAGAAGATCCGCTCCGGGCCAGGGGCGGGCATCGAAATACAGTAGTCACGCAGCCGCAGCGCCAGTTCGTCGGCCTCAGCGGCCAGACCGTCGAAGAACTCCGCCGTCGCCAGCCCCTCGCGCACCAGGTGCACCCGGACTCGCTCCAGAGGATCCTTGAGCTTCCATTCCTCCAGCTCGGTGCTGAGCTGGTAGCGGGTCGGGTCGTCCGAGGTGGTGTGCGCGTCCATCCGGTAAGTGCACGCCTCAATCAGCACTGGGCCGTTGCCGGTGCGGCACTCCCGCAGCGCCCAGCGAGTGACGGCCAGGGTAGCCAGCACGTCGTTGCCGTCCACCCGGATCCCGGGAAAGCCGTAGCCCCGCGCCCGGCGATACAGCGGCACCCGGGTCTGGCGATCCAGCGATGCGGAGATCGCCCACTGGTTGTTCTGGCAGAAGAACACCACCGGCGCGTCGTAGACGGCGGCCCACACGAAAGCCTCGTGCAGGTCGCCCTGGGAAGTGGCACCGTCGCCGAAGAAGCAGATCGTGGCCTCCCCCGTCTCAGCGTCGCCAATCTTCCCGTCCAGCCGCTGCCCCATCGCGTAGCCGGTGGCATGCAGGCATTGGTTGGGGATCACGATGGTGTACAGCTGGAACCCGGTGCCGATCGGATCCCACGACCCCTGGTCGATGCCGCGGAAGATGCCGAACAGCTCGGTGGGATCCACTCCCCGGCACCACGCGATGCCGTGCTCGCGGTAGGATGGGAAAGCCATGTCCTGCGGGGTCATCGCGCGGCCAGCACCGATCTGGGCGGCCTCCTGGCCCAGCAGCGGGGCCCACAGACCGAGCTCGCCCTGCCGCTGCAAGGCTTTGGCCTCCCGATCGGCCCGACGGACCAGCACCATGTCGCGGTACAGCGACTGGAGCTCCGCTGGGGAGATCTCCAGGTTGAACTGCGGATGCGAGACCCGCTGCCCCTCCGGGTTGAGCAGCTGGACCAGGTCTTCACCTTGGCTGGTGGCACGTAGTCCCGCGATCACCTGCTGCGGGGTGTGCTGACCCTCAACGTCCATCGCGGTACACACAACCGGGCACCCGAGCGGTGACCCGGCGGCGGAGCTGGAGCGAGAGGAGGGGGGCTTGCGGGTCGGCATGGGGCATCTCCTTGCTGTCACGCCTCGCTCCACTCGTGATGGACACGGGGCGACGTCCCCGGCTCCGGGTCTGGGTCACTGCCAGGAGCCGGCACTCGCGAATCACTCCACCCGCAATCCTGGCACGGACAGTGGCGATCAGCACAGGGATTGCGCCTGACGGGTCGCCGGAGCAGCGTCGAACCGGTCGCTGAAGAATCATCAAGCGTGCGCCCTCACTGGATCTCCGTGACCGTCCTTGCCGCCGCCCTGATCGCGGGGTGCGGTTCGTCGCCCCCGGCTGGGTCGACCTCTCCGGTGTCCCCACCGGCACCGCGGTTGCCGCCGGCGGCCGAGCCGGCCCCCGCTCCCATGCCGACCGCGCCGCCAGCCGGGCGGACGGTGCCGGTGGGGGCCGCCCCGGAGGGCGTCGTGGTCGACCCGAGGACGCACATCGTGGCCGTCGCGGTGCGTGATCCGTTCGCGCTAGCCCTGCTGGACACCACCACCGGCGCGGTGCTGC
>JBOHFY010000264.1:0-10277 GCA_050699895.1 Pseudonocardiaceae bacterium | reverse complement strand
CGGCGGGACTGCAGATCGGCCGTCATCCGAAAGACCGGTGCGGGCAGCAGATGCACCTCGTCGTAGACGATCAGTCCCCAGTCCCGGGAGTCGAAAAGATCCAGATGCCGGTACTCGCCTTGGGACTTGCGGGTCATGACCTGGTAGGTCGCGATCGTCACCGGACGGATCTCCTTGCGCTCACCGGAGTATTCGCCGACCTCGTCATCGGACAGCGAGGTACGCGCGACCAGTTCCCGCTTCCACTGCCGGCCCGCGACCGTGTTGGTGACCAGGATCAGCGTGGTCGCTTGAGCTTGGGCCATCGCGGCGATCCCGACCAGGGTCTTTCCCGCTCCGCACGGCAGCACCACGACCCCGGAACCGCCGGCCCAGAACCCGGTCACCGCGTCGCGCTGGTAGTCGCGCAGCGACCAGCCGTTTTCGGCCAGCTCGATCGGGTGCGCCTCGCCGTCGACGTAGCCGGCCAGGTCCTCGGCCGGCCAGCCGATCTTGAGCAGCCCCTGCTTGAGTCTGCCGCGCTCGCTGGGGTGCACCAGCACGGTGTCGCCATCGATCCGGGCCCCCAGCATCGGGGCGATCTTGCGGTGCCGGAACACCTCTTCGAGCACGGCGCGGTCCAGCGCCACCAGCACCAGCCCGTGGCTCGGGTGCTGCGCCAGCTGCAGCCGACCGTACCGGCCCATCGTGTCCACCACGTCGACCAGCAGTGGCTGCGGCACCGCGTACCGGGAGAAGCGTACGAGGACGTCGACGACCTGCTCGGCGTCGTGGCCCGCAGCCCGCGCGTTCCACAGCGCCAGCGGGGTGACCCGGTAGGTGTGCACGTGTTCGGGCGCGCGCTCAAGCTCGGCGAAGGGGGCGATCGCGGCGCGTGCCGCCCCGGCTTCTGGATGATCGACTTCTAGCAGCAGTGTCTTGTCGGACTGGACGATGAGCGGTCCGGCCTCAGGCTGTGAGCTCAACGGGTTCCTCCGTGCTGGGCAAGCGCCGCGGCAGGTGAGCGGGCCGGCTGGGGCAAGTCTCCCAGGTGGGCTCGCGCCCACATCACCGAGGCGCTCGAAGTCCGGCGACCTCACGATGTTCTGGCGGTTCTGACAGTACTGGCGGCTGGCAGCGCTGGGGCGGGCGCTGTCCCGGCAATGCGCCGTAGCCTATGTATCTTTTGGATGAAAAATAATTACTTTCAGTAGTTGATCGACCTCCATAGCGGTAGTGCGGCCTGGACTGGCGGGTGTTGTCGCTCCTGAACACTGGCGTTGTCAGCGTTCACGGAGCACGGTGAGTACACCTGCGGGACTGCTCAGCCCAGTCTGTTGAACCGTCTGTGCTTGACATCGGGCGTATCCGGTGTGGTGCCAGAGGCGTTACTTGCGTGCGGCGCAGTTTTTAGTGCACGACCGCGGTGACCTGTGGTGAGCCGGATACCCGGCCATCGTCGACTCCTGGGGAGGGACCCCACCGTGCCAGCGAGTAGTTCGCGACTCCCGGCTCCCTCGGGAGCGGCGTGATGACCGCCGTCCTCAGTCCTCCGGCCGACGCGGGAGCAGCGGCGACAGGTCCGGAGACCGCGCGGTCCCGGTGGTACTGGCGGAACTGGCCAGTGGTGGTTAAGCTCGCCGCTGTCCTGCTTGTGCCGACCGTTGTCGCTCTCGTCGCGGGCGTGCTGCGGATCGTGGATCAGGCGAACGCCGCGCCGGCCTACGCTCGGATCTCCCAGGTTGTGGGTGTGCAGCAGCAATTGTCCGATCTGATTGGCGCGTTGGCACGGGAACGGGACCTGGCTACGGTATTTGTCGCCAAAGGCCGCGTGGGAGATCGGCGAGAGTTGGGTCAGCAGTTCCACACCGTCGACATCGGCGTGCGGGTTCTCGCTGGGAGTGCCGGCCGTGTGCAGGGGCTGGGCTTCACCCGCTCCCCGCTCGCGGTGCTCGGTGCGCTGGGGCCGCTGCGGGGGAGCGTGACCACGGGCTTCGGCCCGGTCGATGTGGTGGTCACCGAGTATAGCGACGCGATCGACCCGCTGATCGAGTTGGATTCTACCCTGACCCGCCAGCTCAGCGATGTTGCCGTCACCAATGACGCTGCCGCCGTGCATGCCCTGGTCGCTGGCCGCGAGCAAATCAGTCGCCAACACGCGATCGTCGTCGCGGCGCTGTACGCCAACCGTCTCGGCCCTGGCCAGATCGAAGACCTGCGGACGACTGCCGTCCGACTGACCGGCGAACAGGACGCGGTCCGGGAGGCATTAGGGCCCGCCGAGCGGGCCATCGCCGGGGTCGGCCCGGACGCGGAACTGTCCCGGCAGCGGCTGTTGGAGCTGGTACGCGCCCGCGGCCTCGCGGGAGAGCCGCTGAACATCTCGCTCCAGGACTGGAATCAGCGCAACGCGCTGGCCGTTGGCAACATCGTCACCGCTGAGAAGGCGCTGCGGCAGCGAATCGATCGGACCGCGCAGGCGCTGCTTGACCACGTGCGCACCGCCGCCGGCTTGGACTCGGTCATCCTCTTCTTTGCGCTGGCGCTGGGTGTGCTGGTCGGTATCTTCGTGACCCGGGCTCTCCTGCGGCCGCTCGGAGTGCTCAAGCGCACCGCGCTGGACGTCGCTGGTCGGCGGCTGCCCGAGGCCATGGCCCGGATCCGCGACGGAGAACTGCCCGCGGCGGCAGTTGAGCCCGTGCAGGTCGGTACCCGCGAGGAAATTGGTCAGGTCGCCAGAGCGTTCGACGAGGTGCACAGTCAAGCGGTCCGGCTGGCCAGCGAGCAGGCCCAGTTACGCGCCAACGTCAACGACATCTTCGTCAACCTGTCGCGCCGCACTCAGGGTCTGGTCGAGCGCCAGCTCAAGCTCATCGACCGGCTGGAGAGCGGTGAGCAGGACCCGCAACAGCTGGACAACCTGTTCCAGCTTGACCACCTCGCCACCCGGATGCGGCGCAACAGCGAGAACCTGTTGGTTCTCGCTGGCACCGATGCGGCCGGTCGGTCCGGCCGGCCGGTCCGGCTGGTCGACGTGCTGCGCGCCGCGGTGTCCGAGGTGGAGCAGTACCAACGGCTGGTGCTCCAGCAGCCACCCGCGGTCATGGTGCTTGGCCGAACCAGCAGCGACCTGGTGCATTTGTTGGCGGAGTTGCTCGACAACGCGACCCAGTTCTCTCCCCCGGATAGTCAGGTGATGGTCTCCAGCGCCTTCGCCGCGAATGGCTCGGTCGCGATTGAGGTCGCCGACTGCGGTGTCGGGATGACCGACGCGGAGCTTGAGGAGGCCAATCACCGCTTGGCCAGCCCGCCGGTGGTGGATGCTTCGGTATCCCGCCGGATGGGGCTGTTCGTGGTTGGCCGGCTGGCTGGCCGGCACGACATCACCGTGCAGCTGCGCCGGGCCGAGGGCGGCGTGGGTGTCTGGGCCTCCGTCATCCTGCCCCCCCGGCTGGTCCGGGTGGCGTCGGAGGCGGTCGAGCCCCGTGCGGCGGCTGTCTCCCCGTTGGCTGAGACCAACGGTCAGGAGATCAACGGCCAGGCGGCGCAATCGGCTGGCAAGCCCAAGCCGAATGATCCGTCGGAGGACTTCGAGTGGTCGCGGCGTATCGGCAAGCCGTCAACCCTGGCGCAACCCTCACCGGCTCCGCCCGGACCACCGCCCAGCCCGGTGACAGATCGCTCGGTGGATGTCCCTAGCGCCGGGTCTGGCGCGGATCTGTTCCGACCGGCGCGGGCTAGTGTGCCAGGCCAGGGTGGGACAGGACAGGTTGGGCCGCCGCACCGGGTGACGCTGCAGCACTCCACGCCGATTTTCGATGACGTGGCCTCCGCGTGGTTCAAGGAGCATGAGGCCGTCCCGGTTCGCTGGACCGCGCCATCGGCGCACGGGACTGCTGGGGCGGCGCGGGAGGTCTTCTCACCGGATGCCCCGCTGCCGGACGCCCCGCTGCCGGACGCCCTGCCGGCGCAGGCGCCAGTGTCCGCTACGGCTGGTTTGCCGCCGCTGATACGTCGCCAGCCGGGCAAGACATTGGCTGATTCCCCGTCCGCTGATTCCCCGTCCACTGATGGCGACAAGCCTTCCTCCTCGTCGGGCCAGCCGGTCCGGACACTAGAGGCCACGTGTCCCGCCGGTGCTTCGACGCGGGACTGGGGTGCCGCCGATGAGGGTTGGCGGGCGGCAGAGGCATTGGCGATGCCGGTCAGTGCGGAGGTCACCGCCATGGGGCTGCCGCGTCGGCAGCCTCGTGCCTTGCTGGTGCCTGGTGCGGCGGGTGGGGTCGAACCCGCGAGTGCGCCAGTGCGCAGCGCAGAGTCGATTCGTGGCCGGCTCTCCAGCTACCAGCAGGGTATCCACGAAGGGCGCCAGGCCCGCCGAAGCCTTGACCAGTATGGTGATGAGTCCTCTCCAGAGCAGCAGGATGGGGAAGAGGAGACGACGTGACCGTGCCGCGGACGCACCCCGAACGTTTCGCGTGGTTGGTCGACGACTTTGTCGCTCGGGTGCCTGGAGTGGCGCACGTGTTGGTGGTGTCGGCCGAGGGAATGCCCCTTACTCCTTCGTCCCACCTGCCCAGGGACCGTGCTGATCAGCTTGCCGCTGTGGCGTCCGGGCTGGTCAGCTTGGCCCAGGGAGCCGCCCGCTGCTTTGACGCCGGCCAGGTCGTGCAAACGGTGGTGGAGCTGGAAGGCGGGATCATGCTGCTGATGTCGATCAGCGATGGCTCCAGTCTCGCGGTGTTGGCGGCCCCACACTGCGACATCGGGCTGGTTGGATACGAGATGGCCTTGCTGGTCGATCGGGTCGGCCAGCAGCTCACCATGCACCCGCGTGCGCAGCTGCATGGTGCACAGTTGCATGGTGTATTGGGTCGTTGATGTGGTGGTGAGAAGGCAGTGAGCAGACTCAGCGGTGATGACGGTGATGATCAGTCGTTTGCTGATGTGCTGAACAATCTCAGCGGTGGCCCCTGGTCCTCGGGCTGGCGTCGCAAGAAATTATTGAAGTCAGCCCGAGGAACTGGGACTGCCAGGCAGCCCGCTCCGGTGGAGGCGCCCTGTCTGGCGCGGCGGCCAGCTCCGACGCTCGCCGGATCCGACGAGTGGAGCGAGCCAGCCGTCTCAGCGTCCGTGGTGCGGCCGTACACCTGGACCAGGGGCCGCACCTCGCCGGTATTAGACCTCGCGGTGGAGACGCTGGTGTCCACCGCTGAGAATGGTCCCGACACGGCGTTGCTGGTCAGCGAGGAACATCGGTCGGTGGCGGAACTGTGCCGCGCCCCCCGATCGGTGGCCGAGGTGGCTGCTCTGCTGTCTCTGCCGCTGGGCGTGGCCCGCGTTCTGTTGGCGGATATGGCGGACACCGGCTTGGTCGTGGTGCACCGCGGCGCGAACGGCTCCGGTGACATGCCGGATATGGCCTTGATGGAAAGGGTATTGAGTGGACTTCGTCGACTCTGATCGGGCGGCCGCCCCATGGGGGGCCCAGCGGGGCCCACTGGCGGCAGCGGTCCAGTCCGGCCCGGCTCGCTCCGGTCCACCCGCCGCGCGGCGGGCTGCGGGCGGCCCCAGCGTGATATCCGCGAAGATTGTTGTAGGCGGTGGTTTTGGTGCCGGTAAGACGACGTTCGTCGGCTCGGTGTCCGAGATCGCGCCGCTGACCACTGAGGCCGTGCTCACTGATGCGAGTACCTCGGTGGATGACCTCGCGGCCACACCGGACAAATCGACCACTACGGTCGCGATGGACTTCGGACGCCTCTCGTTGGATGCGGAGCTGATCCTCTATCTGTTTGGTACCCCGGGTCAGCACCGCTTCTGGTTCATGTGGGATGACCTCGTGCGCGGCGCGATCGGCGCGGTTGTGCTGGTGGACACCCGCCGGCTGGCCGACTGTTTCGCGGCGGTGGATTTCTTCGAGGACCGTGGCCTGCCCTATGTTATCGGAGTGAATTGTTTTGACGGCGTGCTCAGCCACAGTGTTGAGGACGTCCGGGAGGCGCTGGCCATCGAGTCTGCGGTACCCATCATCCCATGCGATGCTCGCGAGCGGGAATCGACCAAGAACACCCTCATCTCGGTGGTCGAGCACGCTATGCGGAGGTCGGTGGCGGCTCGCGCGTGATCGTGAGTGGGGAGAGTGCACAGCGTGGCGCGCTACGACGTGAAGGCTAGGTCACCCTTCAGCTGTTCCGGCGGCGCTATCGACGTTGCTGTGCGTGATGGGTTTACTACCCAGAGCTTCGGCCGCACCTCTGCCGCCGCCGTGTTCGAGGCGCCTGCGGCGGAGCCGCAGCGGCGCCGCAAGCGGTGGCGGCTGCGGGACTGGAGCCTGCGCATCAAACTTATCGCGCTGCTTGTGGTGCCCCTGCTGCTCGCGGGTGTGCTCGGCACGCTGCGAGTCACCGGTCTAGCGGGCAGCGCGAGGGATTTCGCCGCGCTGACCCGCCAGGTCGAGTTCGTCCAGCGGCTGGATCTCGTCGTGCACGACCTGCAGGCAGAGCGGTACTGGGTGGCCGTGATGCTCGCCACTGGACCTCCCTCGGACCGCGTCGCGCTGCAGGCCAAGGTTCGGATCCAGGGTGAGCGGGTGGACGCCGCCGCCGCCAGGCTGCGCACCGCGGACTTCACCGCCGAGCCTCCCGGGCCGCCGATCGCGGCGTGGGACCGTCCGATCGGAGGCGGGCTCAACCGGGCCGCGGTGAGCCTCCTGTCCGGGCTGACCGCGCTGCGGAGGGCCGCTCTCGGGCCTACCCCCGTCCCCAGCGCTGTCGCCGTGAGCAGTGCCCTGACCGCCTATTCCGACCTCATCGCGGCGCTTTTAGATCTTGAACGCAGAGCGTTGGATGGCGTACCCGCTCCAGTAGCCCATCAAGTCGACAGCGTCGAGGCGCTGTCGACCGCTCAGGAACAGGCCTCTCTGCAGCACGCGGTATTGCTGACGGGGATCTTGTCCGGCGCTCTGCCCGTGGCGCAGCGGGCCACGCTGCGCGCCGCCGAGGCCCGGTTCGACGACGCCGCCGAGTGGTTCAGCCGAGTTGGGCCTCCCGCCCAACGGCGGCTTTATTTTGATTCCACGGTGGCGGTCGATCGGAAACGGTTGCTGGTCGCCGCACTGGACCGGGGGGTGCGGGGAGTGCCGTTGGAGACGGTCCCCGGTGTCTGGGACTCCGCCTCCGCGGGGACCGTCGAAACGATCCACCAGGGGGCTGACACCCTGCTGGGCGAGTTGCGGACGGACGCCCAGGCGCGCGCCGCCCAGGCGTGGCACCGGGCGTTGTGGGATGGCGCCGCGGTCATCGTGCTGCTGCTGCTCGCCGTGGCGCTGTTCGTTGTCGTGGTGCGCTCGCTCCTGCAGCCGCTGCGCACGCTGCGCACCGCCGCGTTCGAGGTCGCCGACCGCCGGCTCCCGGAGGCCGTCGAGCAGGTACTGGCCACCGACGGTACCCCTGGCTCGACGACTGTTGATCCGGTTCCGGTGCACTCTAGGGAGGAAGTCGGTCAAGTTGCCAGGGCGTTTGACACCGTGCATATCCAGGCGGTCCGGCTGGCGGCCGAGCAGGCTCAACTGCGCAGCAGCCTCAACGGTGTCTTTCTCAACCTGTCCGGGCGTGGCCGGCCTCTGCTGGACCAGCAGCGGCGGCTGATCGAGGAGTTACGCGAGTCGGTGCGCGATCCCGAGTTGGCGAGCAGCGTGCTCCAGCTCGATCGCCTTGGCGCCCGGATGCGCCGCCACTGCGATAACTTGCTGCTACTGGCCGGCGGCGGCGCGGCGCGGCGGGCTGCCGAAGGGCCGGTGGCGGTGCTCGACGTGCTGAGTAACGCGGTCGCGGAGATCGATGAGTACCAGCGGGTGACCGTGTGCCCGCCCCCGGAGGCGACGGTGGCCGGTCCGGTCGTGGGAGATCTGGGGCACCTGATCGCGGAGTTGCTGGACAATGCGATCAGTGTCACCCCAGAGGACGCCATGGTCACCTTGAGCGGCGTGCTCACCGAAGACAAGAGCCTGCAGGTGGAGATCACCGACTCCGGGACTGGCTTGCCGCCGGACGAATTGGAGGCGATCAACGCACGCCTCGTGTCGGCACCGGCGCCCGATTCGTCGGCCCCCGGTCAGATGGGTCTGGTCGTGGCCCGCGAGCTGGCCGCGCGGCATAGCATCACGGTGCAGCTGCGCCAGCGCCTCGGTGCGCGCGGGATCACCGCGACCGCGGTGCTGCCCTCCGCGCTCGTGACAGTCGATCTTCAGGTACCCACTGACAGCCCACCGTCCGCTCGCGCGGGCCATCCCTCCACCACCAGGTGGAGCGAGACTGAAGAGCAGTTGCCGCTCCAGGTGTTGATGGTCGACGAGGCGACCGCGGCGGACCTGTTCAGCCCATCCTCGCTCGGAATTGGCGGCACAGCGCCCAGTCGTCCGCGTACGGCCCAGGAGGAGTGGCTCGAGCTCTTCGGTCACCCGGAGGGTGACCAGGCGACAGTGGCGGCGGCTGCCGATCCGCTGGAGAGCTCGGTACCCCAGGACGGTTCGACAGCCCAGGACGGTTCGATAGGTCAGGACGGTTCGATAGGGCAGGGTAGTTCGCTAGGGCAGGGCAGGGCTGCGGCGGCTAGGCAGCCGGGGGAGGTTCGCGAAGAGATCTTCGAAATGGTCTCAGCTTGGTTCCACGAACGTCAGTCCTCGGCGGTGAGCAACCAGCCGTCCACCATCGCCTCCCCCACGATTGTGTCCCCCAGTATTGTGTCCCCCAGCATCGTGTCCCCCAGCATCGTGTCACAGTGGCGGTCCCCGTTAGACGAGGGATGGCGGGCCGCGCAAGCCCTGCGCACCCGGGTTGACCACGAATTCACCGACGCCGGGTTGCCCAAGCGCCGTCCTCGCGCGCATCTCGTGTCCGGTGCGGACGGCCGTGTTCTGCCGACACCGGTGCCCGCTGGCCCGGCTCGCACCCCCGAGGCTGTGCGTGGCCGGTTGACCAGATACCAGCGCGGATTGCGGGTCGGGCGGCATGCCCGCATCAGTCCTGAGGAGCAGTTCGCCTGGACCGACATGCCACGGCAACCTCTCGACCAGCGATCTTCCGAGGAGAATCAGCGGTGACGGCAACAGCGCCTCAGCACCCGGTCCAGCCCAGCCAGTTCGGCTGGCTGGTGGATAGCTTCGTGCAGCGGGTGCCCGGGGTGGCACACGCTGTCGTGGTTTCCGCCGACGGGCTGCTCCTGGTCCCGTCCTCCGGGCTGCCCCGTGACCGCGCTGACCAGCTTGCCGCGGTCACGTCGGGTCTGGTGAGCCTCACGCAGGGCGCGGCCCGCTGCTTCGAGGCGGGTGGGGTGGTGCAGACCGTCGTGGAGATGGAGCGCGGCATCGTCTTGACCATGGCCATCAGTGACGGATCCAGTCTCGCTGTGCTGGCCTCGTCGAGCTGTGACATCGGCTTGATTGGTTATGAGATGACGTTGCTCGTCGACCGAGCGGGCAAGCTGCTGACCCCCGAGCTGCGCGCGCAGCTGCAGAACGCCTCGCGTGTGTGAGACGGGCCCGCTCACGGGCTCAGTCGCGCAGGACTGCCGCCGAGGTGATGCGGTGCAATGGGAAGCGCCGCAGCTCGTCGGCTGAGCGGTCGAAACCCTCCAGGACGCCGCCACCGACGCTCACCGGTCGCACGATCCGCCTGCTGGCTATGCCGTGGGAGTCCACGTAGCCGATACAGACGTTGCTGCCGGCGTGGGCGGCGCTCTGCAGCAGCTCCAGAGTGTCACCGGTGGACACCCCGCTGCTGCCCACCGCTGGCCCGCGCGGGGTGGTGGCTGCGGTGTCTCCGGTTCGCACCTCCGCCACCAGCGCCGCAAGCTGCTCCGCTGAGGGGGTGGGGGGCGCGGTGGCACGGCGGGTCGGCGGGGTCCGGACCCGAGCCCGACGAGCTCCGGCGCGCAGGTCGACCACCTGGCCGTCGGGCCCCTCAGCGACCGGGATGAAGCCGGCGCCACGTACCTCATCGAGCAGCGCAGCCAGTGACAAGGGGCTGACCAGCACGGTGGGAGCAAGCCGGCGCAGCCCGCAGCGCGTGGCGACTGGATGCGCCAGTAGTTCAGTGAGCAGCACCGCGTCGTCGCAGCGGAGGAATGCGGCGGCGGCGCCGCCGCGCAGCCGCCCGTGCCGCCGGGCCACGTCGTCGATGAGGTAGCTCAGGGACTGCGGCACCGGGGTCCGGGACCGGGCCCGCAACAGTTCGTGCAGCTCGGCGGCGCTACGGCCGGCGTCCATCGCGCGGCGCACGGTGTCCTCGGTGATCCGG
>JBOHFY010000263.1:0-2544 GCA_050699895.1 Pseudonocardiaceae bacterium | reverse complement strand
TCCCAGACCCCCATCGCGAGTGCGCCGTCCGGAGCGTCGGGGCTGCGCAGCGGCACCGACACGCAGCCCACCAGCCACCGGTAGCCGGTGAGCACCATGTAGCGCGCGATCCCCGCCCAGACCAGATTCACCACCGCCCCGGTGCGGTGGTGCGGGTGCACGCAGGAGCGGCCGGTTTCCACCAGGGTGTCGCGCAGACCAGTGAGCGTGGGGATCAGGAACTCGGTCTCGCAATACAGCCCGCCCGCACGCCGCGCGCCGTCGGGCGCAAGCATTCGGTAGGTGCCGACAATCTCGCCGGTGGAGTCTTCACGCACCACCAAGTGGTCGCAGTGCGCGTCGTAATCGTCGATATCCAGGCCGGGTTCGGGCGTGTGCAGCACAGCGCCCATCTCGCCGGTGAACACGCGGTGCCGGAGCCGCTGGGCGGCGCGGATGTCGGCCTGCCGCTGAGCCACCAGCAGCGTGTAGCGAGGGGAACCCGTGGCCGAGGAGGTGGTCACCAGCAGCTGCGTCGCACTCATAACGTGGGGTGTACCGCGCTAGCTAGTTGCGCACATAACACCGCCATGGCCGTCCGATGGCATGTCGGTGAATCCTCCAGTGGCTCCGCTGCTCAGCACGCGCCAGGCTCCATGATCAGCTATAGAACTCCAGGTAATTCGTTACCGTCGTCAAGCTCTCCATTGACGTCATCCGGTCAATGAACTCGACACCGTTGAGGTGATCGATCTCGTGTTGGATCACCCTGGCCACATACCCGGAGTATCGCTCCGTGACATCGGTACCCTCCGCTGTGGTGTACTCGACGGTGACGGTCTCGGCTCGTGGCACAAGGCCCATGAACCCGGGCACGCTGAAGCAGCCCTCCCAGCCGGTCTCGGTCGTCCCGGACTTTTCCACAATCACCGGATTGATCATCTGTAGCAGCGGGGACGTCGGACGGTCGGGGAACACGTCGGTCTTCCTGACCTCGACAACGATTACCCTGACCGACGCACCAATCTGCGGAGCGGCCAGGCCGGCACCATTCAATTCGCGCAACCGACTCACCATGCGCGCAAGGATTTCAGTGGCGTCATCGACGTGGTCAACGGCTCGGGTCTCGGCCTTGAGCCGAGGATCGCCGATAGTGACGACATCGTCGTCGGCAACACCGGACATCCAGCCACGGTCGCTCCTGGCGAGGTTCAACTACCGGTCTCCTTCGTTGCAGTCAGCCGCGGGCATGGAGGACCGTTCAGGCCGCGCGCCGTTGGATACCGCACTGGGGGCATATTTGTTCGTCACCCTCTCAACGTTCTTCCGCCAGAACGTGGGCGAGCCGGTATTTAAGGTACCCGTTGTACGGCTCAGCCTCAGTTAGCCGTGCGACCGTCGCGCGGGCTCGCTCAGTGTGACCCACGCATGCCTCGATGTTCGCCAACCACGACTGCGCGCGAAGGTTGCGGCGCGCCCCGGGCTCCGCGCGCGCCGCAGCGTGCTCGAGTCCGGTCGACCAGGCATGTTGTGCAGCGGCCTCCTCACCACTAAGCCGGTGCAGGTAGCCGAACAGAGATCGATGGCGCTAGGTTCACAGCCAATGCCAGGCCGCGACCGGCGACAGCGGCCGCGTCCAACGGCAGCAGGACTTGGCGACCATCGATCACAACCGGCAGCAGTACGCTGCTCTCCCGCTGCGGCGCAACAATTGGTCCTGCTGGGAGGCCATGAACGGGCTCGGCGCGCTGTTCCTCTTGTTCACGGTCCGGGCGTCGACGCCGAGGTGCGCGGCGAAAGCACGGATGGTCAGGCGCATGGCCTGAGGGCCGAGACGACGACTGTAAGCGCGGCAAGCACGGCCGGGAGGACAACACGCGTGATGGCAAGGCCAGATCCGGTCCGACCGGTGCCGCCACCTCCGGATCCCCATAAGCACGGTCGATGACCGGGCAGACCAGCTAGCCGCAGGCGCGGATGATGCAGCGACTGGCGGTGGACACCTACCCGACCCAGCGAAAGGCGCCGTGGTGTCGATCAGACCCGGCCCGTGATGATCAATGACGCGGCCGGCAAGATCACTTTTTCGAGGAGATCAACTGGCGCCTGGCGTGCTGCATGTTGACAGGATGTCCTAAATTAGGTGAGGCTTCCTACCGAAATATACTCTTGTGGGTGACATCAGAGTCGCCCGCCAGGTGTGAGGAGTTCGCCAATGGTGTCGATGATCCGCGTCCGGACGGTGCCGGCCTGGGTTGTGCTGGTGGTGGCTGGGCTGCTGGGGGTCGGCGGGTGCGGCGGCGCGTCGACGACGGGTACGGGGGCGAGTTCGCCACCGTCGGACACCGCCGGGCAGACGATCACGGTGTACAGCGGCCAGCACGAGCAGACCGCGCACATGCTGGCGGATGGGTTCACCGCGGCGACCGGGATCAAGGTGGCGCTGCGCTCGGGTGATGAGGCGGAGCTGGCGAACCAGATCCTGCAGGAAGGCACCGCGTCCCCGGCGGATGTGTTCTATGCCGAGAACCCACCCGCGCTGGAGGCACTGCGCGAGAAGGACCT
>JBOHFY010000262.1:0-7212 GCA_050699895.1 Pseudonocardiaceae bacterium | reverse complement strand
CTCTCCGCCGACACTGACCCCCCAACTCGGCGCTGTGCCGACCAGCGGTCTGCCTCCCCCACTTTGTCCCGCTCTCATCAATGGCCTGCCCGAACTGATCGACTGCACGGGGATAATGATACAGTGCGGAAGTTAGGACACCTAGTACCGCCTGAAAGGTTTTAGAATGCCGATCATTCCTGAAGGACGGCCGGTTCCTCCTGGTCTCACACCTTACTGGGAACATCCTGTTTCTGAGTTTGCTACCGTCGATCCCGCCCCGCTGGATAGAGGAGCGAAGGAACGACACCGGATCTTTTCGCTGCTACTCATGTCCATCGTATACAATTATTGGAACGGGAATAAGTATGGAGCGACTGGTGATTATGGAAGTTGGCGGGAACGACAGTTAGCTGGGGAGACGGCAACTGGGGGGCACTTCTACGGAGGTGGGACATATCAGGGCCATAATATCGCCGCCCTGGCGGTCGATGGCGAGGGCCGTATAATTGATTATGACTTCAATTGTAATTCAATCTTTGACAGTTCGGTTGAACATGCAGAATCCCGCCTAGTTCGCCGTGTGTTTGCCTTGAATCAGATTTACGAGCCATGGGCTGCCCTTGATTCAACAGTTAGCCCGGCTGCGGGTCGACCTCGTCAGACGCGGAAAGTGTTCGCAACGGCGGTCACCGATAAAGAGGATTCTAATCTGAGTGCCGTACGCGACTACTCGACTCTTTTAGAGGACGTAACAATATATACTTCACTCGAATCGTGCGCGCAGTGCTCGGGCATTATGACGCTTGGTTCAGTTAAGGAGATCGTCTATCTTCAATGGGACCAGGGGCAGTTCTTAATCGGCAATCTCATGTACAAGGCAACCGCAAACACAAAGTTGGGCTTCCGGGCGCCCCGGCCGATATCTGGTGACGAGTTCGATTTCGGGTACTTTGCGGAACTGAACGAAAAGAATGCCGAGTTTTCCGCCGCCGTGGGTGACCATCCTTTCTATATCCAGGGAGACATCTCCGTGCGGACGCCCTCGGTGACGTCTTTTTTATGCACTGACTCTGCCCGCGCGATTTACGCAACGGCCACAGCAGAGCTCAATCAGTGGGAAGATTTGCGTGTTCCTGACTACGTACCGCCCGAAGCCCCTGTTGCTGCTCTTCTCAATTCTGACGTTCTACTTGAAGCAAAAGACTTTCAGAAGTACGCTAACGAGCTGGGTAATCGTGGTGCGCCTCACCGCGTGTAATGCTAATCAGTTTACAATCTTTTCATTCGCGTTGGTCGCATGGGCTCAAGCCTGGATGGGGGTCAGCCAAGATAAGCCAGAAACCGACAATAGATGATCTTGTACCAATGAATCCGCAGGTCAGCAGTGCTGTTCCTGATATCGACCGGCCGGCGTGCCGCAGTACATCGGCACCATCAGGAAGATCGACAACCGTCAGCGGGGAGTGTTCCTCGCCTACGCCGGCAGCCGCAGGCGGGCTCGGGACAGTCCACGACTACGTGGGGCGTGGACGATTAAATACTGACCACCTAAGTATGGACTTCGCCAGCGTGGCTCTTCCGTGAAGGTAAGCGCAACCCAACCCTCCAGATTCACTCATGAGAGTGAACGCGACAGCCACGCGTGGGCGCTATCAGGTTGTTGGTGCCCGGGTGTGCTGGGCTGTCATGGGGTCCAGGATGTGGCTATGTGGTGGCCTGGGTCAGGCGGTGGTGGGCAGGCCGACGATCTCGTTCCACGTGGTGAATCTGGTGGTCATCTCGTGTCGGTACTGGGCCGCGGTGAGTCGGTGGCGGCGGGGTCGGAAGTGCGGTGATATTCCACTGAACGTGGACAGGAATCGTTGGGCGCCACCGGGGGATCGGAATCTTTTCATCGCGCGTTTCCGCCGTCTCGTGGGTTGGTGGGAGTTTTCGGCCCGGTTGTTCAGGTACTTGGATTGACGGTGCTCCACGCTGCGCATCAGCTCTCGGTGGGCCACGCCGTAGCTGGCCAGCTTGTCGGTGACCAGCACCCGTGGCACGGACCGCCACCCCGTGAGCAGCTTACGGAAGAACCTGGTGGCGGACCTGGCGTCACGCCGGGAGGTGACCAGAATGTCCAGAACATTCCCGTCCTGGTCAACCGCCCGCCACAGGTAGTGGCTCTTCCCCTGGATCGTGATGAACACCTCGTCCAGATGCCACTTATTCCCTGGCCGTGCCCGACGGCGATGCAACCCGTTCGCGAAGGCCTGACCGAACTTGCGGCACCACTAATGGATCGTCTCGTAGGTGACCAGAACACCGCGGGCCAGCATCATCTCCTCAACCTCCCGCAAACTCAGTCTGACCCACCCACACCAGGCAACCGAACACCCCAGCTCCGTCAACCTGACAGCGCCGCTGACTGCTCGCGGGCGTAACGGTCGAGCCGGGCGAGCTCGTCGGCGTACATTCGACACATCACCCGGGGCGCGAATAGCCGTTCGAAGAAGCCCTTTATGCCGGCGGCGCCATCCCAGCTCGTGCTGATCAGCACTTGAGAGGTCGCCCCCGACGGGGTGACCGTGAAGGTTGTCACCAGCGACGAGTCCTGATCGGTCTCGGTGATTACCCGGCCTGGCTCAGGCTCGGCGACCCGCATCGTGTACTCGCGTGTACGCCCGCCGGCAGTGACCTTGAAGCGGTGCAGGGTCCCGGCTCCCACACCGCCCTCCAAGACCTTGAAGTCGGAGAAGCCCTCGGGCAGGAACATTTGGTGGTGCTCGTCGTCGGCGATCAGGCGATAGGTGAGCTCGGCGGAAGCGGAGATCGAGCCCCGCTGCTCGACAGTGATCTTGCCCACCGGCTCAGCCTACCTGTTCGGGCCGTCCCATAGGCCGATCGGCTAGCGGTACGGGTGAGCGTCATCGCCGGGTTCGGGGAGCTGCATCGCGTGGCCGATCCATCTGTGCTGGGTGAACTGTCGATGACCGATGGCCTCATTGTGGGTTGCGGTTGGCGAGGAATTTCAGCCGTTGGGGCGGAGTTGTCCTGTCGGGGAAACATGGCGGTAGAGGGTCTGTCGGGTGACCCCGAGTTCGGCACACAGAGCGCCGATGTTGGTGTCGGGCTGGCCCATCGACGCGGTAGCCAGACGCAGCTTGGCCGGCGTCATCTTGTAGGGCCGCCCGCCGCGGCGGCCTCGTGCCCGGGCGGAGGCCAGGCCGGCGATGGTGCGCTCGGAGATGAGTTCACGGATGAACTCGGCGATTATCTCAAGGCCTTGGGCGGCTGTCGATCATGTCCAGCACGAGTGTCCGACGCGCTTCGGCCTGCCTCGCGGACGTGGTTATCTCCCACTTCTTCCAGCATGCCGATGAAGTGGAGAAGCGATGCTCGTGCAGCGGGTGGCGATGCCTGCCAGAGGGGTGGAGTCTTGGACGGTCCCGGGCGATGACGACGTCCCGATCGCACCGATCGAGAGGTACCTGGCCTACCTGACCGATATCGAGCGGTCCCCGAACACCGTCAAGGCCTACGCCCACGACCTGAAGGACTACTGGACGTTCCTGACCTTCCGCATCGCGCGATCCGAGGACCATCCCGGTCAGCACGGAGCTGATCCGGCTGTGGGGCGACTAGGGGTGTCGTTAAGGAAGCCACCAGGAGCTGCCAACACGGTTGTTGCTCCTGGTCACAACATTGATCGTTTACGGCGCTGGGCTCTGCCTGGAGTAACCACACGCTGCGTCGACAGCCCGTTGACCAGGCGATATACCGCCGTTGGCGGCTCCTGGTGGCTTCCTTAACGACACCCCGTGTCCGGTGACCGATCCCCTGCGGACATTGCACGCGGACGGCTAGCCGGAGTTCCAGCGCCGGCCTGAGCCGATGCTGGACTGGTTCGACCGACACCTCAGCTGACCGCCTCCCGACGATCAGCCGCCTCGCGTGCCCGCGCGGTGGTAGGCCTTGGCCGCGATGCACACGAACGAGCGGACTAGCGGGGAGGGGTGGGTTGCCGGCCAGGCGAGTACCAGTCTGCTCGGGGGCCGGTCGGTGACGGGGACGGTGACCAGTCCGGCGGGTGTCACCTGGTCGAGTGGGGCGAGCGCGGACATGCCGTTCCACAGCACCGCCTGCAGGCACTCCTGGATGGTGCGCATCGGGGCGCCGCGGTCGGTGGCGGCCGTCGCGCCGGTCCAGTAAGCGCGCCAGACCTGATCGGTGTCGGCCGGTAGCCGCACCCATCGCCGGTCGGGCAGGTCGGCCAGCCGTACCGACGGCTGCCCGGCGAGCGGGTCGTCGTCGCGAACGACGAGTCCGACCGGTTCGACGTGCAGGACGTGGCTGCGCAGCCCGGCGTCCTGGAACGGCAACCGGGTCAGTGCGACGTCGACCAGCCCGGCGCGCAGCCCGGCGCTCGGATCGGCCAGGTCGGCCTCGTGGATGCGTACGGACACGTCCGGCCGGCGTTGTCGGAAGGCCGTGGCGATCCGACCGGCCACCAGCTCGGCGGTGTCGGCCAGCGATCCGACCGCCAGCGTGGCGGGGCCGGCGGTGGCGCGGACGCGTGCCTCAGTTCGGTCGGCCTGGTCCAGCAGCGACCGGGCGTCGTCGTAGAGGGTCCGGCCGGCCTCGGTCAGCTCCACTCCGGTGGGGATCCGGTGGAACAGGGCCGTGCCGAGGTCGGCCTCCAGTTGGCGGATGGCCCGGCTCAGTGGCGGCTGTGTCATGTGCAGCCGGGCGGCGGCCCTGCCGATGTGCCGTTCCTCGGCGACCGCGACGAAGTACCGCAGTCCCCGCAGGTCCATTGCCTCACCATACCGATCCGGTATCGAGCGAACCACAACGGTGTTGGCTGTTCATGCTCGTGGTCCTGAGGATCGAATGTGAACACCAAGCAACGGAGGCAACGCATGAGTGATCTGGACCCGCGTATCAGGGACCTGCGTATAGGGACCTTCCGGTACGACACGACCGAGGCGCTGTTCGACGGATCGGTGACGGTGGGCGGGGTTCGCGGCACCACGATGTCGACCGCCGCGACCCTGCCCGAGATCTTCGAGCGGATGGCGCGCGGCGACGGTGTGGACGTGTCCGAGTTCGGGATGACCTTCCTGCTCCGCGCGCTCGACCAGGGTGCGCCGTTCGTGGCCATCCCGGCCTTCCCGGTCCGGGTGTTCCGGCACTCATGCGTGTTTGTCAACACCGACAGCGGTATCGCTGGGCCTGCCGATCTCGTCGGCAAGACGATCGGCGAGTTCGGTGTCTACGGCCAGGACCCCGGCGTCTGGGTCAAGGGCATCCTCGCCGACGAGTACGGCTTCCGTCCCGAACGCAACCGTTGGGTGATCGGCGGGCTGGAGCATCCCTCGCCGCCGTTTGCCTTCACCAGCCACCCGCATCCCGACGACCTCGACATCACCGCCGCACCGGAGGGCAAGACGCTGTCGGCGATGCTCGACGCCGGTGAGATCGACGCGCTGTTCACCGCCAACGTCCCGCAACCATTCTTGGACGGCTCCCCGCATGTCGCCAGGCTGTTCGGCGACTACGAATCGCTAGAGCGAGACTACTACCGGCGAACCGGGAACTTTCCGATCATGCACACCGTCGTGGTCAGAAGGGAACTACTGGAGACCCACCCCGGGCTCGCGCGCGCGATCTACACCGCCTTCTGCGACGCCAAGGAAGCCGGCGCCAAGCGCTACCGGCAATTCCGCCGCCTCTACGAGACACCCGTCATGCTGCCCTGGGTCAACGCGCTGATGGAAAAGAACGACCGGCTGTTCGGCGAGGACTGGTGGCCCTACGGGGTGTCCGCGAACTGGACGGCGCTGGACACCTTCCTCCGCTACCACCACGAGCAGGGCCTGTCGCCACGCCGCTGGACGGTCGAGGAGATCATCGCCCCCGACCTGCTCGACACATGAGCGCCCGGCGGATCATCGGACTGGAGGAGCACCTGGTCACCGAGCCCGTGCTGGCCGCCTCGTTACCGCGACCGGCGCCGAGCGGCTGGCCGCGATGGACGAGGCGGGCGTGGACGTGCAGGTGTTGCCGCTGACCACGCCCGGCACCCAGAACCTCGACCCCGGGCCCGCGGTCGCGTTGCAGTGTGAGACCAACGAACTGATCGCCGACCTCGTCCGAGCGCACCCGGACCGGTTCCACGGGCTGGCCACCCTCGCCACACCCGACCCCAACCGTGCGGCCGACGAGCTGGCGCGGGCGGTGACCACACTCGGACTCGACGGGGCGATGGTCTTCGGCCGCACCCGCGAGCGGCCGCTGGACCATCAGGACTCCTGGCCGATCTTCGAGGCCGCCGAGGCGCGGCGCGCACCGCTCTACCTGCACCCGCAGTCGCCCCCGCCTGCCGTGCGCGACTCCTACTACAGTGGGCTCGGACCCGCGCTTGATGCGGCCTTCGCCACGCATGGGATCGGCTGGCCTTACGAGACCGGCGTGCAGCTCATGCGACTGATCCTCGTCGGCGTCTTCGACCGCTTCCCCCATCTTCAGGTGATCACCGGCCACTGGGGTGAACTGGTGCTGTTCTACCTCGAACGCATCGACACGCTGGCCGACCCACCGGCATCGCACACCAGTTACGGAGTCAACCGCCCACCCCAGACGATCGCGCGCCGCAACCCGGCCCGTATCTCCCAGATTTGAGCCGCTGACACGCTTACGGAGCTTTATCACCACTGATTCCTCACGTACACCGTCGGATCTCGCTCGCCGGACCCGACATGTCTGGCAGTGCCACCCCGCCCCGGCTTTGTCAGCGCCGCTTCCCACCCTCCCCAACGTCTCCCGGTTCAGACTGCGCCCCGCTTCCACCAAGCTGCCGCGACAACCCAGCGAGAAGGTCTCACACCTCCCTCGGTTCACACCACTTCACGGCGCACCGCGACCTCACCCTCTCTGTCAGGATCACCTGAGACAGCTTGGTGCCAGTGGTTCACAGCAGAGGGCGTGATCGGAGATCCTGGTGTCTGTGTCCACGGAGGAGCGTCGCGGTGGGGCTGGCGGTGGCGGGCGAGGCGAGTCGCCGACGTCGTCGGGGCCGCGGTCGGCGGAGGGACCGTCGCCGCGTCCGGTGCGTCGCTCGTTCAGTGCGGAGTACAAACTGGCGATTGTCACGGAGTATGAGAATGCGCCGAATGGGGAGAAGGGTGCTATCCTGCGCCGGGAGGGCCTGTATTCGTCGCATGTGATTGAGTGGGCCCGTGCCCGGGA
>JBOHFY010000261.1:0-4280 GCA_050699895.1 Pseudonocardiaceae bacterium | reverse complement strand
GCACGGTATCGAGTACGCCTTGCGGGCCTAGCGTGTCATCCTGCTGTTTACACCGCCACAGCACCGTTTCGAAGTGCTCGAGGGTGTGCGCGTCGACTCGGCCGGGGTTGCTGAGCACCGCGGCGACGCGGGCTTGCTCGTCGGAGTCGGGGGAGTGGCCGACCGCTGCGGCCGTAGCCGCCCAGCCGAAGGTGCGGAGCGCGTTGCGACGCTTCATGGTGTGAGCCCAACTCGTCAGGAACTGAACAAGTTGATGGTAGGCACGGTCCCGCTCATGAGGTGTGGCCAGCGCTTCGCTATCACTTGCTGTCACAGACCCCAAGCAGGTCATCAGCAGCGGGGCGAACTCACCCGGCAACCGCAGGCCCATCGCCGCCATCCATCCTGCGGGGTCCGTGGGCACCACCAGTTCAGCTCTGGGCTGGCTGGCTCCCAGCGTGGTGACCTGGGTTCCCGGGTGAGCTGGTGTGGAGGGTGGGTGGTCGCTGGTGAGCAGGCGGCGCTCGGCTGAGGTGAGGCGCTCCAGGTCGTCGGCGTCGACGAGCTGGGACGCGGTGCACCCGTGCCCGAACGTGACGGCCAGCTGCGCGAGGTAGCGCAGGCTGGGTGGACACCCGCCGTGCGGCCAGGCCTCGAACTCGCTGATCCGGTTGTCCGACAGCCTCGACCCCGGATGGTCGGTGTTGTACCGCTGGGCCAGCTTCCACTGGGGCCAGCCCAGGGCGTGCCGCCACGCCACCCTGGGGCGCAGGTTGAACTGGCGGGCCAGCTCGGCGGCGATCTGGCCGACGGTGCACCCGTAGCCGAGCATCCGCTCGCGCAGCGTGTCCCGCTCCGCTTTCGCGGAGTTCCCTGCTCTTCTGGGCATCGCCGCCCACCCCCGTTAGCCTGCTGTATCGATCCGCCGCGAACCGTAGTCCAGCCGGGTGACAGATCGGGCGCCCAGCGGCCGGATCTACCGGAAGCTTGCCGAGCTCGTCGGCCCGTCTGCGCAGGCCAGCGCGTCAGCGATCGGCGGGGGGAAATTCCCACTCGTGCCGCGCATCGGCTCCTCGCCTGGACTTCACCCGACTGTGGTTGGCGTCGATCGGGTTGTTCGCGTATTGCTGGGTGACGTGTCGGCACGGCCGTCAGGCAGGACATTCGGGGCAAAGGAGCCGCCGTTATGACATTGGCTGTAGACGAATCGCGCATCCAGAAAATAGTCGGTGGGCTGCACCGCCAGTTGCTGATCAATGGGGAGTGGGTGGACGCGGCGTCGGGCAAGACGTTCGAGACCCTCAACCCCGCTACCGAGGAGATCATCGCGCACGTCGCGCACGGCGAGCGGGAGGACGTGAACCGGGCGGTGCGGGCGGCCCGGGCGGCGTTCGACGAGGCCGCGCCGTGGCGCCGGATGCCGCCAGGACAGCGCGGCAAGATCATCCACAAGCTGGGCGACCTGATCCTGGAGAACCTCGAGGAGCTCGCGCTGCTCGAGTCGCTGGATAACGGCAAGCCGTTCGCGGTCGCGAAGGCGGCTGACGTGCCGCTGGCCGCGGATCTATTCCACTACATGTCCGGCTGGGCGAGCAAAATCGAGGGCAACACGATTCCGATGTCGGCGGCCTCGCCGGGGTTACACCTGTCGTTCTCGCTGCGCGAGCCGGTCGGTGTCGTGGCGCAGATCGTGCCGTGGAACTTCCCCCTGCTGATGGCGGCGTGGAAGGTCGGCCCGGCGCTGGCCACCGGGTGCGTGAGCATCCTCAAGCCGGCCGAGCAGACGCCGCTCTCGGCGCTGCGCCTGGGCGAGCTAGCTCTGGAAGCGGGTCTGCCGCCGGGGGTGCTGCAAGTGATCACCGGTTTCGGCGACGCGGGTGCGGCTCTCGTGGCGCACCCGGACGTGGACAAGGTGGCCTTCACCGGCTCGACCGAGGTCGGTCGCGAGATCGTCCGCGGCGCCGCGGGCAACCTCAAGAAGGTCACCCTCGAGCTCGGCGGCAAGAGTCCCAACGTCGTCTACGCCGATGCGGACATCGCCAAGGCGATCAAGGGTTCCGCGTTCGCGATCTTCTTCAACCAGGGTGAGTGCTGCGTGGCGGGCTCACGCCTGTACGTCGAGCGCTCGGTGTACGACGAGGTCGTCGAGGGGTTGCGGCACGAGGCCGAGAGCATCCGGGTCGGCAACGGGCTCGACCCGGCCACCGACATGGGCCCGCTCGTCAGCCAGGAGCAGTTCGACCGGGTCACCGGTTACATCGACTCGGGGCGCTCGGACGGCGCCACCATCCACGGCGGCGACCGGGTCGGCGACTGCGGCTACTTCGTGGCGCCGACCATCCTCACCGACACCCGCGAGGACATGCGCGCGGTCCAGGAGGAGATCTTCGGCCCGGTCGTGGCCGCCGCCCCGTTCGACTCCGAGGAACAGATCGTCTCCGTGGCGAACCGGAGCAACTACGGTCTCGGGGCCGGGGTGTTCAGCCGCGACATCGCCAAGGCGCTGCGCACCGCGCAGCGCCTGCGGGCCGGCACCGTGTGGGTCAACACCTGGAACGTCTTCGACGCCGCGCTGCCCTTCGGTGGCTACAAGGAGTCGGGCTGGGGTCGCGAGATGGGGCACGCCGGCCTGGAGAACTACCTCGAGACCAAGTCGGTCATCTGCGACCTCAGCTGAGGTCGTGCGCTCCGACGGGACTACCTGGGCGAGTCAACAAGCTCGATGCCGATGGCCAACACGCCCAGGGCAGAACAGACCTACGACACCCTCACCCAGCGGAGGGCAACCACGTTGTCCCGGGCGCTGTTGCACACGTCGATCCGCGGCCGGGCACGGGGCGCTACTCGGGGCTTCGACCGCTACCTGCGGGTAAACTCCGAACGATGTCGGGTGGGCTGGATCTGGCCGGGCGTATCGCGCTCGTCACGGGAGCGAGTGGCGGCATTGGTAGCGCGATCTGCCGGCGGCTCGCCCCCGAGGTCGCGGGGATCGCCGTCGCCTATGGCAGCAACGCCGAGCCCGCCGAGGCGCTCGCGGCCGAGATCATCTCCAGCGGCGGGAGCGCGCGGGCGTTCAGCTCCGACATGGCGGATCCGGGCGCTCCCGACCGGCTGATCGACGACGTCGAGGCGACGCTCGGACCGGTCGACGTCCTGGTGGCCAATCACGGCATCGCGCGTCAGGCCCGCTACGAGGACATCGACGCCGCGACCTTCGACCACACGCTGGCGGTCAACCTCCGGGCGCCCTTCCTGCTCGCCCGCCGCGCCTTGCCGGGGATGCGCGAGCGTGGCTTCGGCCGCGTCCTGTTCATCTCCTCGGGGGCGGCTTTCCGAGGAGGCGTGATCGGTCCTGACTACGCCTCCTCCAAGGCCGGGCTCCACGGCCTCGCGCACTTCCTGGCTGGCCGTGTGGCCGCTGACGGCGTCACCGTCAACGTCCTCGCGCCGGGTTTCGTCGACACGGCGATGCTTTCCGACGATCTGCGGCAGTTGGCCAAGGCCACACCCACCGGCCGGGTCGGCCGCCCGGACGAGGTCGCTGACCTCGCACTCGCAATCCTGCGCAACGGCTACGTCACCAGCCAGGTGTTCAGCGTCGACGGAGGGGTATATCCCCGCTGAGCGGACCTCAGGTCGCACGATGTCGGCGGCCAGCAGTAGCCGCTCAGCCTGGATCCACCGACTCACTCTGCTATCCTCATCGGTGCGACCAGCTTCCGCTCCGGCGGAGGTGGCAAGTGGAGCCCGCTCCCACCTGAACCGCCGCGAGGCGGTCGGGTCCGGTCGCCGGAATCCTTAGGTGGTTTCCGGCGTTGACGTCGTGTGTTGACGAGAGACACGCGGCGTCGATCGGTCGGATCTACGGGCCCCCCACGCCAGGAGGCGCAGGGGGCCGCGTTGCGTCCGGGGTGTGCAGTGGGCAGCGTGCCCCCATGCTCGGTCGTGCCGTGGGTATGACGACCGAGGAGGCCACATCACCGTCGAGACACGCATCAACGAGCGCATCCGCGTTCCCGAGGTCAGGTTAGTTGGTCCCAATGGTGAGCAGGTCGGTATCGTCCGCATTGAGGACGCGCTGCGACTAGCTCAGGAAGCCGACCTCGACCTGGTCGAGGTTGCGGCGCAGGCCCGCCCACCGGTCTGCAAGCTCATGGACTTCGGCAAGTTCAAGTACGAGACCGCGCAGAAGGCCCGTGAGTCCCGCCGTAACCAGCAGATGACGGTCATCAAGTAGCAGAAGCTCCGCCCCAAGATCGACGCCCACGACTACGAGACGAAGAAGCGGCATGTTGTGCGGT
>JBOHFY010000260.1:0-14202 GCA_050699895.1 Pseudonocardiaceae bacterium | reverse complement strand
CCAGAATGCTCGACGTCGGCAGCGGGGTGGGCCGAGTCCATCGGTGTTGTGGTGTCCGGCCGGCCGCCGGGAGCTGTCTCAACCGGCGGCCGGCCGGAGTCGGGAGAGCTGTGGACCTGGCACAAGGCCACGTACCGCGCGCAGCCGGCGTCGGTGGCCGTAACCCGCCGCGCATCACAGGACTCCGGGTCCGCCACGGCGAGGGTCAGTTGCCCACTGTTGGTGAGCCTGTCCAGGGCATCGGCCACGTAACCGGGCACGGGGCTGCCGCAGTCAAGCCACTGGCCTGCCAGATTCGACGCCCCGCCCTGGCGGGCTCTCCCCAGCGCGATCCACACCGCCATCCCGATGTCCCCTACGCGGTCACTCACCGCAGCGGCCAGCCCGTGCAGACATCTCTGGTCCCGATGACGTTGACTTTTCCCTGGTCATGCTCGGCTCTCCAGGTCCATATGTCTCTTGACAGCAGTCCACAGCCCTAGCATGCAATGAAATTGCACGCTGTTTGCACAACCGCCGCAGCGGACATCCGCTGATGCGGAGCAGGCTCGTCCCGCCTGGAAGACTCGCGTCTATGGGTAAGGCTGGCATCGGGGGCGCGCGGGTTGCTGAACTGCGCAAGGGGCGTGATATCACGCAGCTAGCGCTGGCGCGCCGAGCCGGGATCTCGGTGAGCTTGTTGTCGAAGATCGAGGTCGGGGACCGGACGCTCACCCCGGCCATCGCGGCCTCGATCGCCCGAGCCCTACAGACCACCCTCGGCGCGCTGTACGGCGAGGCCGAGATCGCCGAGGGCCAAAGCGTGCTGCTGGAGGATCTGCGAATCGCGGTGCGCCGCTACGACATCCCCGACCAGGCACTCGTGCCCGACCCCGCCCAGCTGCGCGTCGACCTCGACCGGGCCATCACCCTCAGGGCACAGACGGACCTGGCGGGGCTGCTGCGGATGCTGCCCGGCCTGCTGACCCGGGCCACCACCTACGCGCACGCTGCGGCCAGCCCACCCGGATGGGCGCTGCTGGCCGACGTGCACAGCGTCGTCTACTGGTTGGCCGCGCGGAACCGGTGGATGGACCTGCTTGACATCGCTCCGACCCGCCAAGCTTGGGCCGCAGGTCAGCAACCCAATCCGTTGGTGACCGTTGTCGGAGCCCAGGACCGGGCCGGTACCTTCCTCAACTGCGGCGACTTCGACGGCGGGCTGACCGTGGTGGACCGAGCTATCGTGGCCGCCGGCGCGGCACTCACCGGCCCGGAGCATGCCTTCGCCACAGGCCTACTGCACCTGCGCGGTATGACGCTGGCGGGACGGCGGGGCGACCGAGCTGAAGCCGAGCGCCACATCCACGCGGCGTGGACCGCGGCTGAGGGGTCTTCGAAGGGCCTGCGGATCCATTACCAGCTCTTCAGTCCAGCCAACATCATTACTCATGTGCTGGCCACTGAGGGAGACCTCGGCAATCCCCGCCAGGTGATCCGTCTCGCGGAGGAGCTGACCAGCAAAGCCACCGGGCTGCCGCCCGCCCGGATGTGTGCTGTCCACATCAACACTGCTCGTGCCCAGCTCGACCTCGGCGACCGGGACGGCGCGCTAACCTCGCTGCTCAAGGCATGGGATGTCGCCCCCCAGCTGGCGAAGACCGGCCCGATGAGCCGCGACGTGCTACGGGTCTTGATCTCCCTGTACCAGCGCAGCAACCCCCAACTTGTCACACTCGCCAAGCAGGCGGGACTCACCGCATAGCGGCGACGAGGCGCTGAGCCCGCGCTCCGCAGGGTGGCCTGCGACTGCGGCTGGCGTCCTCTTGCCCTGCTCGCCAAGCCCGTGACAAGAGGTGATGAGCGCTGTGCCAGTCATGACGACTTGGCCGGGGCAGCGTGGCCAGGCGTACCGCGCCTGCGGGACGTCAGGCGGTGACTTCGACTGTTCGCCCTCGGCTGGTCGAGGGTGGCACGGGCTCAGCGGCGTCGTGCAGGCCCTCGATGTGGAAGGCGATCGCGTCACGCATCTCGGCCACACACTCATCGATGCTGTCACCGGTCGCCACGACGCCCGGGAGGTCGGGGCAGTAGGCCGAGTAGCGTTCGGATGCAGTTCGTCGCTCGGCTTTCCCGGGACTGTCACCAGACTGGACTTCGCCGGATGTTTGTACCTCATCTCGGGGTGGTGGCCGGCTGGCCGTCGGGAGCGGATGCGTCGGGGGATCGCGTGCTCAACCGACGGACCAGCCGGCGATGGAAGGGGGCACCGCCCCGTGGACTGTGACCTTTACTGGTGAGAGTGACCCTGGCGAGGCACGTCGCTGACACACCGCTGAGACTGGTCAGGCCCCTCAGCTGGCAGCGGGTGTCCGCAGCGTGGTCGTCCGGTCTCGCGGACTTCGCGAACAGGAAGCGAGAAGGGGACGGCCGGGTTTCGTGCGAGATCAGTGTGTGATTCGTCCTCGATTCGGGACAGCACCTCGATGCCGCCAGGATGAGTGCGGGCCCGCACGGTCAGGCAAGGCCAGCGAGTTGTCCCTGCTGCATCACATGAGGGCACGCTGCCCGCCCCGAACTCGCGCGCCAGGTGTGACAACAGTGCTTCGTTGGAGTGGTGCAGCAGCCAGTCACTCGCCCTGACGTGGATCTGGCAGGGCCGAGGTCGCAGCCCGATCAACGCGCCGGGGCAGGATCGGCAGCGGCCCCGCCAATCAATGGGGTGCTCGAGCAGCAGCAGGTACAACACAGCACTGGCCCGGTACCGAATCGAGGTGACTCTCTCGACGGCGCCGGGCCCGGCCCGCATGGTCTCACGCAGGGCCTCACAGACAAGCCGATGACAGGTCTGATCGACAGTCCGGCCCGTGCTGGTCACGGTCATCACGATCCGCTCTCACAATCTTCATCCTCGACGACCGATCGAGCCGCCTCATGGTCCGTTGTCGTAACCGTTCGCGATGTCGAATGCCTTGGAGGTCACTTTGGCGGAGGTCAAGGACAAAGAAAACAGCAGAACCGCCGCGAAACCGCCGCATTGAGGCCGCTGGGCGGCGATGGACTTACGGTAATGAGTACCCGCTATCGTAGGGATACCTCCGGCGTTACCGGAAGGGAGAAGAGGGGGGATGATCATGCCGGGTAAGCGGCTCGGTCTGGTAGCTGCTCGCAAGTCGGCTGGCCTCAGCCAGGAGCGTCTGGCTGAGCGGATGGGCGTCGAGCGCTCGACGGTGCAGCGTTGGGAGGCGGGCCACAGCACGCCTCGGCCGCAGCACCGGCCGGAGTTGGCCTCGGTACTGGGTATCTCGCATGATAAACTGGCTGAGCTGCTGGCAGACCAGCCCTGCGCGGATGACCAGCTCCGAACCACGTCGGCCTTGTGGACGGCGCCCCGGTCCGGCGATGCTGGTGATGGCCGGCAAGCGGGCGGGGATGATCTGCTGCCATTCCCGCCGGGAGGTGATAATACGGACCGCAGGCAGGCTTTGGAGCTGCTGGGAGCTTCGACTTTAGGGCTGGGAGCGGCGCACGCTGGTCTTGATCCTTTTACTCAGTCGGCTGTGGAAGCCATGGAGTTCACCCGCCGTGCCGAAGCCAGCCAGCTCGGCCCGAGGACACTCGAACACCTCGACTCTGTGGTCTCTGACCTGGCAGCCACGGTTCATCATGCACCACCGGGCGAGCTGTTTCCCAAGGCCCGCTGGTACCGCGGTCAAGTCGAGGATCTTATTGCTGGGCAGCACACATTACGTGAGGGTAGGGAGCTATACCGCCACGCTGGCTCGTTGAGTATCATCCTGGCCTGGCAAGCGATCGACCTCGGTGATCTGGCCACGGCCGAGGCGCATTGTCTTGATGCGTGGGAGCATGGCTGGCAAGCGGAGGACCATGAGATCTGCGCATGGGCCATGAATGCCAAAACCACTATCTACACGTACAGCAATCAGCCTGCTGCGGCCAGGGATGCGGCCGAGCGCGGTCTCAAACATGCCCCCCAGGGCAGTGTCGCAGCGGTGGGAGTAGGTGTTAAGCTTGCTCGTGCTTATGCCAGACTCGGCCAAGTGGACCAGTTCCAGGAAGTACTGAAAGGCGCTCAGACGAGATTCGGTCAGCTCAACCATCTGGGTTCTGGGCTGTATTCGGTCAATTCTGGAATGCTGGCTTTGTATACTGCTGATTCCTATATTTGGCTTGACCGGCCTGAGAGGGCGATTCCGTACGTCGAAGAAACAATCTCCTTCTGTCGAGGCCTTGGTCCAGCCGAGCGCGAGCCGACCAAAGAGGCCCTTGCCCACCTGGACCTCGCGCGAGCGCACGTGGGTCTTGGGCAACCCGACGATGCGGCCGAGCAAATAGAGCAAGCGCTCAGCGCGGAGTTCATTACCGGGACGGTACTCAGTCGACTGGGCGATCTGACGGTGTGCATGCGACACAAGTATCCTCAACTCGGGGCGACGAAAGAATTGGCTGATCGGCACAGCGTGATGGTTGCCGGCCTGAGCCGCCTTGAGTTGCCGCGCCTGTAAGTGCGACGTGCTCCGGGTCGATTGGCGCGCCGACTACGACGCGTTGCGCTACTCACCGATCACCGTGTCCGCCGAGGTCACCGTGGGGATGTCGGCCTACCTCCGGCTGCACCACACCGCTGGCCTGCCGATCCCCGCTGCGCTGGCCGACCTGCTCGTCGGAGCTCAAGCATGACCCAGGCCACCAACGTCTCCGATTGGGGGGCGGCGCGCGATAGCGCTGGCCGCCGAGCTCACGGACACGGGCGTGCTTATCGACCCCTGCTGGCGCGCGGCGATCGAACAGACCCCCGGCATCTGTTCGTCCCGATCTCCCAAGAAACGGGCCGCCCCTCACGAAGGCGTGCCGAAGATTCTCAATTAACTCACGTGAATAACCCTCCTGGATCAGTGGTCACCAAAGGAGTCTTCGAGGACCAGGCGGGCGCGCGCTGGTACTTCTTCGTCAGGGAATACCTCCGCGCACAGCGCCAGCACGTCTTCGACGGTAGACAGGTCCAGGTGTTTGACCAGGAAGCGGATGTCGTCGCTGTCACGCCGTCGGGCGGCGAGGACCTTCAATGGCGGCCCGATCGAGCAGCGGATCATCCGCGCTCACGCGACCCCCAACTCCTGGGCCGCGATGTATACTCCCCGCCGCCGGAACGCGGCAGGCGCGTGGACCAGCGCGTCTACCCGCGCCGCCCGGGTAGTGAACGGAAACCACAACCGCCGTAGCGGCCTCGACTCGGCCACGGAGTGACACGTCGGTCGCTGACGAACTCGTTGAGCGCGGGCTGTGGCGGCGACGTCGGGGAGGCTACGTCGGCCACGAGTGGGCTGAGTCGGTGCGTGGTCGTGAGGCCGCTGGAGGACCAGCGTGCCGATCAGAGTCGACGACCCGCCGAGGGGAGATCTGGTAAATGGCTCGGATCCGCACCATCAAGCCTGACTTCTTCACCAGCGACACCGTGTCGACGCTGCCATTACGCGCGCGCCTGACGTGGATCGGTCTGTGGACGCACTGTGACGACTACGGCCGCTGTCGCGACAACGTGAGCTGGTCAAGGCGGCGGTGTGGCCGCTGGACGATGTCTCGATCAAGGACATCGAGATCGACCTGAATACCCTTGCGGATCGCGGGTTGATCTACCGATACACGGTCGACGACAAGAACTACCTTGCCGTGACCAGCTGGGCGGAGCACCAGCGGGTGCACCACCCCGCCCAGAGCAGGATCCCCGCACAATCCGATGGCATCACGCCCTCTCCCGAGGATCTCAGGAGCCCTCCCGACAAGCTCCCCCAGGAAGTGGAACAGGGAACAGGGAAAGGAACAGGGAAGGGAGGGAACCGCCCGCGGCGGTTCCCTCGCGCCCACGCGAGACGGGCCACCCGCATCCCGGAGGACTTCACCGTCACGACCGACATGGTCGACTGGGCCCGCCGCAACGCCCCCCACGTCGACGGACGCTACGAAACCGCCCAGTTCCGCGACTACTGGCGACCCCAGGTACTCCCCGGAGGCAAAACATGATCAGCAACGACGACGTGGTCCGGCTGGTGCAAACCGCTGGTGCCTACGACGGCCGGAAAGCCTCCGAGGTGTCGGTGCCCGCGTGGGCCGACGCCTCAGGGCGCGGCCGATGGACTTACCCCGAAGCCGTTGAAGCGATCAAGGCGCACTACGCCGAATCGACCGCGTTCATCATGCCGGCCCACGTCACCGAACGGATCCGAGCCCGGCGGCGGGACACCGCGATGCGCAACCCAGCCGACCCACCCGACCGAGCGGGTCAGAAACGACTCGCCGAGCTGATGGCCGGTGCGTTCCAGACCATCACCGACGACTGGCACGACAACGCGCTCTCCCGGCGCTGCCCGTCCTGCGACGCCGCGCCGGGATCGCACTGCACCCGCGCCGCTCCGGATGGGGACCTACTCGCGACGCGGATCCCGCACCCGGCGCGGATGAAACCCGAGGTCGCCAACGACGGTCACCTCGCGACCGAGGCGGCGCGATGAGCGGAGCGTGTCATGACGAGTGTCGGGGCCGCCTCGAGCGCTCGGTGCTCCACCGCCGGGCCGCCTCGAGCTGCCGAGTCGCCGCGCCAGTATGCGCCGAGTATCCTTTGGGTATGCGTACTACGGAGCGGGTGACGGTGACGCTGCCGGTCGAGCAGGCCGAGCGGCTTCGGCGGCTGGCCGGTGAGGGCGGCGCGGCGAGCGTCTCGGCCTATGTCAGCGACGCGGTCCGGGCGCAGCTCGACAAGGACGCCGCGTTGGAGCGGCTGGCACGCCTCTACGCTGAGCGAGGTGTCACCCTGCACGCGGAGCACCACGAGTGGGCGCGGCACCTCCTCGGGCTGGAGGCGGGCGACTCGCGGGCCCACGCTTCGTGAGCGCTATCGGTGGGGTGGTTCTGGATTCCAGCGCGCTCCTCGCGTTCGTCTCTGGCCGTCCCTACGTCGCGGCGGTGGTGTGGCACGCTGTGGAGCAGGGTGTGGTGTTGGTGGTGCCGGTGGCATCGCTGGCTGACGCTCAGGCGCGGCTGGTATCAGCGGACCTCGAGGTGGTCGAGGCGCTCCTTGACCTGCCGGTCACGGTCATCGTTGATCTCACTCGTCATGAGGCCCGCCAGGTGGCGGCGGTGCTGGCCAAGGCCGGCAAGCCGGACTGTCTCGCGGCGGGTCACGCGGCGTGGACCGCTCGACAACGGGGGATGCCGGTGGTGACCAGTAACCCCGCGCTGCTGCGCGCGCTGGCCGCCGACATCGAGATCGACGAGATCCCCTAGCCCGACTCTCCCGGGTTCACCTGAGTGATCGGGGGCCGGCCGAGCATGTCGTTGAACCGGACTTCCCGCGCCGCTGCGTAGACCCCGTAGCTACTGACGTCGCTGGACATGCGCCCGGCCCGGCCGAAGACCAGCGCCGGCTCCAGGTACTCGAAGAACATCCATGTTTGACGCAGCCCGGACCCGCGTATCCCGACCCCGTAACCGCTCACCACCACCCAGTCTTCCGCGTGCCGCGCACACGGCAGGACCGTCACTTCGTGGATGTGGTCGTAGATCGGCTGGTGCTCGTGCGAGCCGTCACACTCCGGGCACCCCACCGGTGGGACCTGCGTGGTCATCACGTACACCTCATGCCGGTTCTAGCAGGGGGTCGCGGCGTCGTCCGCAACCTCGGCGTCCGCTGGTCGATTCTCCTCGCTGAACCACGGCCCATGACCCCGGCACGTTACCGCTGGGTGAGCCCTGACTGCCGGGCATGCAGCGTCCAGCGTCGAGCTTCCGAAGATCACGCCACGCGTGATCACACTCACCGGGTCACTCACCGGTTTCCGGGTGGTCGTCGGTGACCGGCAGGGGTCCGGGGTGACCGGAGATCATGAGGACAGCGCAGGTCGCCTGGCCACCTGCGGCCCTCGGTGACCGCTGGCGGCCGTTGCACGTGGAATCCGACGGCTTCTACGGCGGTCAGGCTCAGCCGCATTACACTGCTACCAGTGTTAAACAGGAGCCGCAGAGCCTGGATCGTGCACAGGGAACGCTGGACAGCTGTCTCAGTCGGCGGCCGGCCGGAGCCGGGAGAGCTGTGGGCCTGGGACGAGGCCACGTACCGTGCGCACCCGGCGTCGGTGACCGTGACCCGCCGCGCACCACAGGACTCCGGGTCCGCAACGGCGAGGGCCCGGTCCCCCGCCGGATCCCCAGCGCGTGCAGGTATCTGTGGGCACGATGATGTTGGCTCTTCGCTGGTCATGCTCGGCTTCCCCCCCGTGACGTGATCCGCCTCGCCGAGGAGCTGTTCAGCCGCGACACCGGGCTACCGCCCACCCGGCTCGTCGACGTCCACACCAATACCGCCCGCGCCCAGCTCGACCTGGGCGACCGGGACGGCGCGCAAACCTCGCTGCTCACGGCGTTCGACGTCGCTCCCCAGAAGGCGAAGGCCCACCCCATGAGCCGGGAAGTGCTGCGGGTCCTGATCTCCCTACGCCAGCGCAGCAACCCCCAGCTGATCCAGCTGGCCAAACGAGCAGGACTCACCCGATAGCGGCGCCAGGCGTACCGCGCCTGCGGGACTTTAGGCGGCGACTTCGACCGTTCGCCCTCGGCTGGTCGAGGGTGGTACGGGCTCACCGGCGTCGTGCAGGCCCTCGATGTGGAAGGCAATCGCGTCACGCATCTCGGCCACGCACTCGTCGATGCTGTCACCGGTCGCCACGACGCCTGGGAGGTCGGGGCAGTAGGCCGAGTAGTTGGTCGAACCGTCGCCTTCAATGATGATCAGATAGTTGATCATGTTTCCGTCCTCTCCCCAGCCGCACCGGTGCTGCCAGTGTCGCCCCTGAGCTCGGCCTGCTTCACGATGCTGCTCAAGGTCTTCGGATGCAGTTCGTCGCTCGGCTTTCCGGGACTGTCACCAGACCGGACTTCGCCGGATGCTTGTACTGTCGGTGCGATCCACGGGTTCGAGCCAACTGCCAGCCGTCGGACTCGATCAGCTTGAGTACCTACTGAGACCTTCATCGGTCAGGAAGGCTAACAGGAGGTGAGAGTGAGCAGCCCAGGGATCACCAGCAGGGTATCGGCAGTCTTGATCTCAAGGGCGGGACGGTAGGGGCCAGATCTTGCTCCGGCCGCAGGGCGACCGGTGATCGACAGGGCAAAGCGTCGCCGGATAGCGACCGAGGGCGTCTATCGGGGTGACGGCGCACTCGACCGGTGCGTGGACCACCCAAGCTGCCCGCAACTTCCTGATGGACCTTGCCGACCGCGCCATCAGCGTGAAGTTGTGGGGTGCCGAACCGGTCATCCACGGCTGGGACCCGCGGCGTGGTGGACCGGGCGATCAGGGCCGCCGAGGCGGCACTGTTCGGTGCGGACAAAGCGTTCGCCGCAGGCGCCCTGCATCTGCGCGGTATGACGCTGGCGGGGCGACCGAACCCAAGCCCAGCGGCACATCCATGCGGCATGAACTGCGGCCGAGGAGTTCCCGCACGACCTGCGGATTCATAACGAGCTTTTCGGTCCCGCCAACACCGCCACCCACGTACTGGCCACCCAGGGAGACCTCGGCGACGTGCTGCGGGTCCTGATCTCCCTGCACCGGCGCAGCAACCCCCAACTTGCCACACTCGCCAAGCGGGCGGGACTCACCGCATAGCGGCGACGAGGCGCTCAGCCCGCCGCCTCAACCCGCTGACTGGCCAGCTCGTTCATCGCTTGGTAGATGCGCTGGTCGGAGACTGGGTATGGGGTGCGTAGCTCCTGGGCGAAGTAGTTGACTCGCAGTTCCTCGATCATCCAGCGGATCCGCTGTAGCCCCGGTCCGTCGCCGTTCTGGTCGCGCAGCTGCCGGTAGGCCTGCGTGACGGCGCCGATCCGGTACATCGGCAGGAAGGCTCAGGCACCCAGGGGACGGTGACCGCCGCTGGTGATCGCCGGAACAGGCGCTGCATGGGGATACGCTCCAACCACGACATGGGTGCCTTGAGTACCTGGCCACAGTCTGGTCAGGGCGCCGCCACTGGGGAATGCGCTGGTGAGGCTCAGATGCTGGACTCATGAGGTACTACGCTCAGCACGACTGGGCCCACTACCGAGAGAGGATTACAGTGCCTCATGGTCACTGTTGAGTGCTGGACTGGAGCCGAGACCAAGGCGCTTCGCCAGGCCATGCGCCTGACCATCCGTGCCTTCGCCGCGCACCTCGGTGTCGACGCCCGGACGGTGAACAAGTGGGAAGCCCGAGGCGCCACCATCACCCTGCTCCCCGACAGCCAAGCACTCATGGACACCGCGCTGGGCCGGGCCCCCGAAGACGTGAAAGCCCGGTTTACCCAGACGCTGGACAGCGGCGGGCAGCAGCGACCCACGAACCGAACGCAGCTTATCGAGCGAGTGACCCCGCGCACCACCATGTCTGCCGACGGCGTGATGCCTGCCGCAACGGGCGGGAGTTCTTGTTCTGACGATAGGATGTGTTGTGAGCTGCTTCGTCTACTGAGCATGGCCGGGGCGCTCGTTACGACGTCTGGCGCGGATGGCCAATGGGACCACTCTTCCATCAATTCAGGTCGGCTCGATGGCATAGTTATAGACGAGTCCGCAATGCTCAACGAGCATCTGTGGCGCGTGTTCGTGCTCTCTCAAATCAAGGGCACTGTGCTTCCGCTCGTGCTCAACCAGCTCGACGTGCTCGTTGCTGGTCTCGGCCAATCGCGAGGACTTTCGACACATCGGCGCCTCTGCGAACTAGTCAGTGAGCTGTTGCAGCTGGCGGGTGAAATCTTCTTTGACGCCAACAAGTACGTTGACGCGGCCCACTGCTACACTCTGGCGGCCACCGCCAGCAAGGAAGCTGACGCTTGTGATCTGTGGGCGTGCGCGATGACTCGGCACGCGTTTATTGAGATGTACGAGCAACGCTATGATAAAGCGGCTCCAATGTTGGAGTTAGCTGCACATCTGGCGCGAAGAGGAGACCCATCACTGTCAACGCGGTACTGGGTTTCCGCTGTTCAAGCGCAGGCATTCGCTGGTCTCGGAGAATTAGCCGCTTGCCAGCGAGCGCTTGACGCTGCTGAGCAGGTGTGCACATTGTCGGGCAATGTGAGCAACGGTGGATGGCTTCGATTTGATGGCTTTCGACTTGCCGAGGAACGCGGCGCCTGTTATGCTCAGCTTCAACGTCTCAACCTTGCTGAAGAAATTCTCGGCGACGTCGTGCGTCAGGGTCTATCTGCACGTCGCCGTGGCAGTGTTCTGACTGATCTCGCGATGATTGCGGTACAACGTGGCGATGTGGATCAACTCGTCACCCATGCTGATGCGGTCTTAGAAATCGCCGTACAGACCGGATCTGGTTTTATCGGCCGCAAGCTACACGGTCTTCAAGGTCATCTTGCTCCACTACTCGGAAACGGTCGAGTTCGGCAAGTCAATCAGCGGATCATGGCCGTATCCGTCTCGGAAGGTTAGCGATTGAGTGGTTACAGAGGAGATAAATTGACGGATAAACAGGGGCGAGTCTTCCGTGAGGCGTGGATCGCTGGGGTCGCGCGGCACTACCCTGGGGAGCCGAAGGCTAGCTACATTGCACCTTGGGACGAAACCCCTGAGTGGGAACGGGAGAGTGCCGCCGCCGTTTACAACCAGGTGCGCGCGTTCATCGAGACCGCTAGCGGTAGTACTGCGAAGCTCACCCGTTCGCAGAAGGGACGCTTTGTTGCTCTCTGTTGGATTGGGCAAATTTTTAAGCATTTCCCAGATCCAAAGCCGGCCTACGTGGCGGACTGGGACGACTTGCCGCGGTGGCAGCAAGAAACTGACGCGGATATTTTCGAGCGTATTGAGCAAGATGCTTGAATCGGTAGGCTGAGGTGACCCCGGCCACCGGGAAGGATGCTGCCGTTCCTGCACCTCGCCCGCCGGAGTTCCGCCGTCGAGCGATCGGCGGCGCAGAACGACCCGCTACCCACGCTGGTGTCAGGTTGAGGTCGCGAGCTTGTCAGTTGGTGTCCTCGGACTGGCGGCGGCGTGCGACGGTGCTCGCCGCTGAACTCACGGACGCGGGAGTTCTTATCGACCCCCGCTGGCGCGCGGCGATCGAACAGACTCCTCGGCATCTGTTCGTCCCGCGCTTCTACCGCGACGACGACACGGTAGTCGATGGCACCGATCCGGCTACCGTCGGCGAATGGCTCGACGCGGTCTATCGCGACACCAGCCTCGTTACCCAGTACGCCACCGCGCCCGGGACGGACCTCCCATTCCCCACGAGCTCCTCCACCATGCCCAGCCTGATGGTCCGCATGCTGGCGCTGCTCGATGTCATCGACGGTTCGCGCGTGCTGGAAATCGGCACCGGCACCGGCTACAACGCCGCGCTGCTCTGCCACCGCCTCGGCGCCGACCACGTAGCGAGCATCGAGCTGCACCCCGACCTCGCCGCCGACGCCGCCGACCAGCTGCACAGTCTGGGCTATGCACCCGCCCTGGCGGTCGGGGACGGCGCCGGCGGCATCCCCGACCACGCACCATACGACAGGATCATCGCCACCTGCGCGGTACCGGCGATCCCTCCCGGGTGGATCGATCAACTCGCGCCCGGCGGGCGGATCGTCACCGACCTCCGGGGCGAACTGGCCAGCAGCCTCACCGTACTCGACAAGATCGCACCCGACACCGTGCAAGGCCGGCTGCTCGACCTGCCCGGCCACTTCATGTGGCTCCGCTCCACTGCGGAGCACCCACTGCCCAACGCCGACCGCTTCAACCTCGTGATCAACCTCGACGACGCCGAGACCACCGGCACCGATCTGGACCCTCGCATCCTCAACGAGCCCGGCTTGCGCGTCCTACTCAACATCGTCGAACCCACCCTGGGACCCATCACGCATACTCAGCGCGAGAGCCACGACATCTGGTGGCTGCGTGCTGACCACTGCTGGGCCGAGATCACCACCGGCGCCCACACCACCGTCACCCACGGCGGACCCCACAACATCTGGAGAACCGTCGAACGCGTCGCCGCCGAATGGCAACGCAGTGGTCGCCCCGGACGTGGACGCTACGGCCTCACCGCTAAAGCCGACGGCACCCATCACTACTGGCTCGACCAACCTGACCGACTCCTCCGCACCGACATCGCCGCCACACCAGGCCACCGTCCGGGGTGGTCGAGCTGATCCATCGCATCGGCTCGACCGCGAGGTCTCGCTGAACTGGCGACGACACCGTCACGGCGATACCCAGATCAGAGGTCGTTGCAGATTGTTCAGCTGTCCGGTTCGATCCGGGTTTATCCACAGTCCTTGGCATGCGGGGGTGGTCAGGGGATCGTCTGGTGCTAGCGAGATCTGCTACAGGTCTCGTGGAGCGAGGTACGTCGGCTGGGTGCTGACACTCCCGCTTCTCTAGGCCCTCTGTTGCTCCAGGGGGCCTTATATTCTCCCTACAGTCCGTCGCGGAAGAGGAGGACATCTATGTCTCGGTGGTGGTCTGTACCTCGCGTGCCTGAGAACGTGTGCTTCCCGCCAACCTCAGTGCGTGTCATCGTGCTCATCACGATCATCTTTGCGCTCATCGCGATCGTCTTCGAGGTCGTGTTGGTGCGGCGCGACTATGTGGTCCCCGGCGCGCTCGGCGTTGTCGCGACTACTGCCCTGCTCTGTGAGGAGGTCTTGCGCCGGTTGTGCTGGTGGCAGCGCCCGGACACTGTCTGAGCTGTGCCGGAGAGCCAGGCCGTGGATATCACCGTGTACTCAGGGGAGTGACCTGTGGGGCGTCCGGAGATCTCGATCGACCCGAGCACGGGCCCTGAGGCTGCGTTCGCGGTGGAGCTGCGGCAGCTGCGCGAGCTCGCGGGTGTGACGTACCGCGCGCTCGCGCAGCGTGCTCACTGCTCCTACGGCGCGCTGTGCGAGGCCGCAGGTGGGCGTCGGCTGCCTACTTGGGAGGTCACTCAGGCCTTCGTGAAAGGCTGTGCGGGGGATGAGCAGCAGTGGCGGGCTCGTTGGGAGGCTGCCGCCGCTGAGGCCGATTCGAGCACGGCCACCGCACCGGCGGATGGCGGCGGTGAAATAGCCACCCCATCGGGTTCGTCCGACGGCAGAGTACCAGTGCGGTGTTGCCGAGTGTCGAATGAGCTGCCCCTATTTCGCGTTCTGCGGCGGAGGTCATCCCTCGAACCGCTACTTCGAG
>JBOHFY010000259.1:0-2422 GCA_050699895.1 Pseudonocardiaceae bacterium | reverse complement strand
CGGCCCCCACTGGGCGTGGTGTCCGGCGGTGCGAAGTTCGTCCTCGATGCACCGGGCGATCAGGCACAGCCAGCCCAGCGTGTCGCCGTGCACCTTCGCCCACGGGCCAGTCACGTTAATCACCGCGGCGAGACGGCCAGGACGCGTACGAGGGTCGTAGACCCCGGCGGCGGTACACGTCCAGCGGGCCTGGAAATCCAGCCAGTGCTCCGGCCCGTAGATTTGCACGCCTCCGAGCTGGGACTGTGCCACCAGCCTGATCCCGTTGGTGCCCATCTCGGCCCACCGCGCGCCGCAGCGGAACCCGTAGCGGTCAGCTACGTCGCGTATCTTCGGGTTGCCGCCGGCCCGCACCACGCGCCCGTGGGCATCGCAGAGCGTCGCCATGAACTCCGAGTTGCGCACCAGCCCCAGCTGCTGGACCAGCAGCCGCCACGCCAGGGCCAGATCCGGGTCGTCCTGGAGGCTTTCCAGTTCTCGTGAATCCAGGAACCGGGGAGTCACGTCACGGGGATCCACTCCCTGGCGGAGCATCGTCTCCCAATCCTGCCTGATCACGTCCCGAATCACGGCCGGGTCGCCGACCGCGAAGCCGGCGCGGGACTGCACCGCCTCGCGCGCCCGGCCAATCTCACGCGCGCGCCGGAGAGGATCGACGTCCGCCGCCACGGCCGCTTCCAGCGCCGTCCGAGCCATCATCACTCCCGGGTATTCGAGGTCACAACAATACTGGCGACTATGGCACAGCCACATCAGCGGCGTAGCTCACTGCACGGTAGTTGCACACCAACCACCAGCCCGAAACGCAACACAAGGGCAACCTTTGCCTTTGCCAGGTGCGATGGCAGAGCCTGAACCCCGACGGTAACCACAGACCCAGGGAGGCGATCACCGTGAGCCTAGCTGACGAAGTCGGCACCACGATCCGAGTCGCGATCACCGAGTGGCCACAGACCCTGCGCCTGATCAGCCTGCTCACCGCGGCGACCGGGCCAGCCGCATTGATCGTCCTGCTGGTCATGCTGCTGCGCCCTTGAGTCACCCACGTGGCGGGACGGCGCACCGGCCAGCGACCTGCGCGGGCGGAGTTTGAGACAGATCCGGCAGGAAAGGTACGAAGCCCGCTGACCAGCGGGATCGGCACCGCACGAACCTGGACCTGAGTGGGTAGGTGGCGGTCAATCAGAACGAAGTTCGGTTGCCCATTGAGTAAAGAATTCGCGCAGGAGGTTGACCTCAGCAAGGCTCACAGGGATCTCGGCGTCGGCGAAGCGGGATAGTGTGTCCAGCATGTCAGCAAAGATGGCGAGGGTGAAGCCGCCGTCAACCTCGGCGGCGCGGGCGAGTAGCAGTAGTTTGGTGTAGCGCTGAGCGAGGATGTAGACGTCGGCGAAGTCACGGGCTTCGGCGCGGTCGAACAGGGCGAGAACCTTGCGGCCCGCGAGCTCCTCAAGGCCGAATGTCGGGCCAGCCATGCTCGCGATTGCGGGAAGGTTAGGTGGGGTGTCCAATGCGAGGTCAACGAGAAGGTCTTCGACCCCTCTGACCACGAGCCGGCAGAATGTGGCGGTGTCGCGCACTCGGTGCACTTCCCAACCTCGGGCAAGGGCGGCGACCTCGAACGCATCGCGTGCGGTTGGTACGTCTCCTCGTCCTGGCCCGGTGAAGAAGTCCAAGTCCTGGGTGGCCCGGGTCGTGAGATGCTGAGCAACGAGGGCCGCGCCTCCCGCGAGCAGGAACCCGTTGCTGGCGGGCAGGCTGAAAAACAGTTGAGCGACCTGGATCTGGAACAAGGTCAATCCCCCGAGGACAGTGGCCGGTGCCCGATCGGTCGGCTCGTCCACTAGGCGGCCACCTGCACGGCGCTCCCCACCACCGCCGCCCAAGCGGCCCGGATGTCTCGTGGCAGGACGAGTTCGTCCCACAGGTCGATCAGCAGTACGCCATCAATGTAGGTGAGCACATCCTCGGGACCACCTTCACGCAATACGATCTCATACACACGGGCTCGCTGGGATCGGTCACGCATGGGGAACTGTCGGCCGGGTGCGGACCAGTTCAGGTGTAGCGGCAAGGCGACCGTGGCCAGGGCTTGCTCGATCGGTAGCCGGGGGAGCGACGTCGGCACCGACACGGCGCGTCCTCGCGGAGTGGTCTGCTCGACGAACTGCACCCACGATTGAATCGTGAACTCGAAGCCAGCCGCAGCGAGTAGTCGCGCCGCAGTCTCCAGTGTGGGGGATTTACGTCCGTGCTCGTATGCAGACAGCGTGGGCCGCGAGGTGCGCGCACGACGGGCGAGTTCGTCCTGGCTCATCCTTGCGGCTCGACGCGCTTGTACCAGTAGGATCTCAGCGCCCATGATACCCTCCTCTGAGTATCCGAAAGGATACACCGCCGGTAAGCCGGGCGGAAGCGAGAC
>JBOHFY010000258.1:0-4470 GCA_050699895.1 Pseudonocardiaceae bacterium | reverse complement strand
CCCGTAGCGCGACGCGTAACGACTCAGCGAGGCCGGTGAGCTTGATTCGCCGCCGGGCACGTCGGCCGGTCTCATCGACAGTGACCAGGCGAGTAAGCCCGGCCAGGATCTCGTGTTCGGTCAGACCGCTGGCCAGGACAGCCTCGGTGAGCGCGGTGTCAGCATGCTGGGTCAGCGCGCCGGGGACGCCGCCGAGGTCGTGGTAGCGGGCCAGGGTCAGCGTGCCTCCGGCGGGCAGGCCCTCTGCCAGCTGGCGCAGGGTGAACGCGAGCAGGGGCAGGGCCTCCCCGCTGCCGGTGTCGGCGACCAGCGCAGCTGCCAGGCCGTTGTCGAGACGCAGCCTGGCCACCTTCGCGGGCCCTTCGATGATGTCGCGCAGCATGTCCCGGTCCAGCGGGGTCAGCACATGGGCCTCGATCCGCCGGCCGGTCAGCTCGGGGAGGTCACGCAGGTCATCGAGGAATTCCGAGCGCATCGTTGTGATCACGTGCACCGGGCCGGTCATGGCGTCGCGCAGCAGCTGGGCGAATCGCGCTCGTGCGTCGGGGGTGGTGCGGGTGAACAACTCCTCGGCCTGGTCGATGGACACCAGTAGCCGCCGCGGGTGTGTGCCCGGGCTGGCGGCCAGCAGGTCGTCGGCCACCCGGCGCAGGCCGTCGGTGCCAGCTTCGAGCTTGCCGCGGACGTCGCTGGCCGACCAGCTCAACTCCAGACGGTGGGCGGTGATCGCCAGCGCCCGGGCCAGCTCGGGCAGCGGATCGGTTCCCGGCACCAGCGAGGGCACTGTTAACCAGGCCGGGTCATTGCCGAGCAGCGGCACCACCGCGGCGTTGAGCAGCGAGGATTTCCCACAGCCAGACGGCCCGACGATGGCCAGCAGCCCGCCAGTGCCGCCGAGGGCGCGCAACCGGTTGCCCACCTCGCGGGCTTCGTCCGCGCGACCGAAAAACACCCGGCTCAGTGCCGCGGTGAACGGCTCCAACCCGGGGAAGGGATTCTCCCCCTCCCGCCAGGTAGCTCCCCCGTCATCCAGGAGCCGCACCGCCTGGAGCACCCGGTCGCGGGCTTGCCGGGGACCGGCCAGGTAGTCGACAGATTGCAGGCGCCGCATCAGCGGGTGCACCACCCCGGCCTTGGCGGACAACGGCATCAGCCGGCACCCCAGAGCGCGCGCGGTCGCCAACTCAGCCGTGCACCAGGTCGACGCCAGAAAAGACGACGTGACCACGCCGATCACCGCGTCGACCCGCCGCAGCTCGTCGTACAGGCGCTGTTCCCAGTCCTCACCGGCGCTGATGCCATCGCGAAGGCCGTGGGCAAGGAACGGCTCATGACCCGCTGCCCGCAGCCACCTCGCCACCTCGTCGGCGATGGCCCGGTCCGGGGTGGCGTAGCTGATGAAGACGTGGGCCACGATCACCCCCAGGCACTGTGTCGGCACGTGGACGATACGGGCAACCCCCCAGATGACTCAGGTCGGGCAACCCACGTGACTCCACCTCAGGCGTCAGCGCTCGTCCCGGTAGGTGGAGATGCCGCGACGGTCAGGTAGCGGTCAGAGGGCAGTCCAGATGGTTGAGGTGCGCCGACTCGGAGTCCGTTGGGTATGCCAAGCAGAGCGCAGGTGGCCTTCGTCAGGATCCAGCTCGCCACACAGCACGCACCGGACGATTCCAGCCCGCGCCCAGCCCCGTCGCCGACGACGCACCCCCCGATCGACCGACTCGCCGCCTTCCTCGGTTGCACCGTCAGCAAGACCTGACCGTGACACTGGGCCCTAGCTGTGGATCATGGCCCCCGGGGTCAGATCCTGGAGTTGGCCGTTAGCGTGCGCGGTCCCCCGATCGGCGTGCCCGCCAGGTTTACCTGTTGCCCCTGCGGTGTCACGGTGAAACGCCATTGTTCCGCTGTGGGGCTTCCCGCCTGTACCCACCAGGCGTAGGCGGCTTCCACTTCGTCCCAGAGACGACGGGGACCCAGTTGATTCACTTCGTAGGTGTCAATCCCGGGTGCGTAGTCGACGCTCGCCCAGGATCGGGAGCTCGGGTCGAGGAACCACACCGTGTACTCGCCGGAATCGTCGCCGGCGCGGCAGTGGCGGTATTCGCAGTCCGGCACGAGCAGCCCGATGGCCAACGCCGCGTGATAAGCGCCGGTGACCCGGCCGGGATGAAGACCGGTGTGGGTCACCAGGGCCTGGTCCTCGTCGTACACGCACTCCCGGACCCACCTGAAGGGAATACGCTGGTCACGCAGCCACATAAACGCCACGTTGCCCACCAGACGGCCGCTCGCGGTACCGTCCTGGTCCACCGTGAGCGACAGCAACGCGCCGTTGAGGTACGCGGTGCCCCACGGCGTGAGGACCCGCCCGCCCGGCCGGGTCTGCGCCACCCACGCATACGGCACCCGCCCGACCGCCGCCGTCGACAGGACCCGGTCATAGGGGGCACGCGACGGGTGACCGTGCGCCCCATCACCGGTGACCACCGTGACGGCACCGAACCCATTGGTCGACAGCGCGGCGCGGGCCTGGGCGGCGATGCCGGGATCAACCTCGATCGTGGTCACCTGACCGGCTCCCAGTCGCTGTGCCAGCAAGGCGGCGTTGTAACCGGTGCCGGTGCCGATCTCACAGACCGTCATCCCGGGCGCCACCTCAAGGGCGGCCAGCATCAGCGCGACGACATTCGGCTGGCTGGCCGAGCTAGAGACACACTCCCCGACCAGCCCCGCCCCCACCGGGTGCCCGTCATCAACCTGAGTGACCACAAACCGGTGGGACGCATACGCCAACCCCAACCACCGGCTCAGGTCCTCGGCCCGGCGCAACGGCACCAGGTCGCGGCGCCGCTCCTCCCACACCAGGTCCGGGATGAACGCGTGCCGGGGCACGGAGAGAAACACCTCCCGCCACCCGGGATCCAGGACACCACCAGTGGCGAGGTCATCGACCATCCGGCGCAGCAGAGGCGCCGGATCGGTCACTCCTCGCCCTCTTGCGGCTCGTCCGGCTCGGGCTCACTGTGCCTGCCCTGTGGATCTTCCAGTGACACCCACGTGTCCGGCGGCACCTGACCATCGCCTAGCCGCCTTCTATCGCCCTCTTCCCCATCCTTGTCATAATGCTTACCCACGGCCATCCTCCCTCGTCTCACGCGGCGGCGGAGCTCAGGCGGTCGCGGAGTTCGGCGACACCGGCACTGGTGTGCAGGGGCTCCAGCGCGGTGTCCAGGACCCGCAGCCGGTCATAGGCCCGGGGGGAGTGCAGCCCGGTGACCGCGTCGATGGCTTGGTGACCGAGGGTGACGGCGGTGTCGACGTCCCCGGCCAGCGCGTGGGCCCCGGCCAGATCCGACAGGTACAGCGCTCGGGGCCGGGCGTAGTCCGGGCCCAAGCCGTCCACGGCGTGGCGCAACAACGGTACCGCCCGCCCGGCTGCGCGCGGATCGCGCCCCGTCAGGGCCAGCTCGTAGTAGGCGGCACCCTGACTAGCAGAGATGACAGCGTCACTGAGTTGCGTCCCCCATGACGGGCGGGTTAACGGGTCGATTCTGCTGAACTGCGCGACAGCCTGGCCCAGCGCCTGGTCACAGGCCGTCGCGTCGCCTTGGGCGGCGTGGGCCTGGGCCTGGATGAGCGCCAGGCAGCTAGTGGTGGACGCGGAGACAGCGTGTGGTTCGGCCGGGGCGGCGTGTGCGAGGTGGATCATGCGTAGCGCCTCATCGGGGCGACCCAGACGCACCGCCTGCACCGCCAGGTCACCCAGCACGTGGCCGGTGAGGTCGCTGGCTTGAGGGTGCTCAGCGCGACGGGTGATGTTCAGCCCAATCGTCCACAACCGCCGGGCGGCGTCATCCCGCTTGACCTCGAAACTCATCCAGCCGGTTGTCACCGCGAGGTGAGCGGTGGCGAGGTACAGCCGGGCCCGCAACTCCTCGGTCATCTCGGCGCCCAGCAGCGGCAGCACCCAGCGCAGTTGCGCCACGGCGAGGCCTCGCACCGGCCCCGCTCCCGTGGCGAGGTCCTGCCGGACGAACTCGGCGGTGGCCTGCTCGATGGCCTCGACATCGGCCGGGCCGACGTGACGGGTGCCGGTGGGCTCGGCATCGGGCAACAGGGCGGTCAGCCGGTCGATGTCCAGCCCGGCGAGCCCGGACAGGAGGGTGAGCCCGGCGATGTGTTCCACGAAGTTTCTGCGGTACACCCCACTGCCCTTCCGCCCGGCGGTCGTCCCTCCGCCCACAGTAACCCCGTGCGTGAAGCCCAGTCTGCCTGCGGGGAGGCCGATGCGGTTGGCGACTCTGATGACGGTGCCGAGGTCGTGCAGGGGTCGCTTGCCCTTCTCGATGGCGGAGACCCGGGATTGCTCGAACCCGAGGTAGTCCCCGAGTGAGTCCTGGCTCCAGTCCGTGTGAGCGCGGATCGCCAGGAACACCCGCCCGAAGTCCAGGACCTCCAGCGCGGCGA
>JBOHFY010000257.1:0-3825 GCA_050699895.1 Pseudonocardiaceae bacterium | reverse complement strand
GTCAGATCGTGTGCGACGAGTTAGCCGAGATCGTCGAGAAGTACGGTGACGACCGGCGTACCAGGATCACCGGTTACGACGGCGACATGTCGACCGAGGACCTGATCGCCGTCGAGGATGTCGTGGTCACGATCACCCGCACCGGCTACGCCAAACGCACCCGGACCGACCTGTACCGGGCACAGAAGCGCGGCGGCAAGGGCGTGCTGGGCGCGGGGCTGAAGTCCGACGACATCGTGGCGCACTTCTTCGTCTGCTCCACGCACGACTGGATCCTGTTTTTCACCAACAAGGGCCGGGTGTACCGGGCGAAGGCCTATGAGCTGCCCGAGGCCAACCGCAACGCTCGCGGCCAGCACGTGGCGAACCTGCTGGCGTTCCAGCCCGACGAGCAGATCGCCCAGGTCATGCAGATCAAGGACTACACCGCCGCGCCGTACCTGGTGCTGGCCACCCGCGACGGGCTGGTCAAGAAGAGCAAACTCACCGACTTCGACTCCAACCGCGCTGGTGGGCTGATCGGCATCAACCTGCGTGAGGAGGACGAGCTGGTCGGCGCGGTGCTGTGCGCCGCCGAGGACGACCTGCTGCTGGTCTCGGCGCAGGGTCAGTCGATCCGGTTCTCCGCCACCGACGAGGTGCTCCGCCCGATGGGACGAGCCACCTCAGGGGTGTTCGGGATGCGGTTCAACGACGGTGACGAGCTGCTGTCCATCATGGTGGTGCAGCACGGGCTGTTCGTTCTGGTCGCGACTGCGGGCGGTTACGCCAAGCGGACCCCGATCGAGGACTATCCGGTGCAAGGACGCGGCGGAAAAGGTGTGTTGACCCTCCAGTACGACCGCCGGCGTGGCAAGCTCGTCGGGGCACTCGTTGTCGATGTCGATGACGAGCTGTACGCCATCACCTCCACCGGTGGGGTCATTCGAACCACCGCCAAGGAAGTGCGCAAGGCCGGCCGGCAGACCAAAGGGGTGCGTTTGATGAACCTTGGTGAGGGGGCGAGCCTGGTGGCTGTCGCGCGTAACGCCGAACAGGCCGGCGACCCAGAAGGCGATGACGTGGACGCCCGCGGTGCACCCGCGAAGGATGAATCGTGACGAGGCCCGAGAACGCCGAACAGACCGAGGTTCAGGTAGCCTCGCAGGAACTCGGCGAGCCGGCCCAGCCGGATCCAGCCCAGCCGGATCCGGCGCCGAAGGGCCCCTCGGGTAACGGCGCGACCGCACCTGCATGGCAGCACCAGCAGGCCGCGAAGAGTGATGGAGATCCCAGGACGATAGCGCTGCAGGTGGGAGCACCTGAGCACGCCCGAAACGGCGTGCGGGAGCAGGCCGATCGACCGCCAGCGAGCGGCCGCGCATACGGCTTTCCGCTGGGCACCGGTCCCCCCGGCACAGGCGCGGATTTCTCGCCGCCCACGGTGCGTGTCGGTGGGTATGTGCCGCCCGAGCGCGTATCGCCCGCCACCACCGGATCCGCGCCGAGTGCCCAGTCCCGCTCGGTGCGGGTCCCGCGACGGACGAGCCTGCAGCTCCAGCGACTCGAACCCTGGTCGGTGCTCAAGCTGTCGCTGGTGTTGTCGGTCGCTGGGTTCCTGGTCTGGATGGTAGCCGTGGGTGTGCTGTACGGGGTGCTCGCGGGGATGGGCGTGTGGGACCAGATCAACGGCACGTACTCCGATCTCACCTCGGCGAACAATGCGCAGGTGAACACCAGCCTGGTGAGCGGGGGACGGGTGTTGGGGGTCTCGTTGGTGATCGGTTTGGTGAACATCGTGCTGATGACCGCGCTGGCCACGGTCGGGGCGCTGGTCTACAACGTCGTGGCGGACCTCGTCGGTGGTATCGAGGTCACCCTGTCCGAACCAGACTGACCTGCATGGTCACGCAGGATGGTCACGCAGGTTGGGCTCCGGTGGTGGGGTACGGTAACCTCGCCGGGGTCATGTGGGGGGCCTATAGCTCAGTCGGTTAGAGCGCATCCCTGATAAGGATGAGGTCGCTGGTTCAAGTCCAGCTAGGCCCACTGAACGCCGAACTCCACCGAAGAAGAAACACTGCCGCAGGAGGCGAACCATCGTGAAGAAGATCATCCCACTGTTGATCGTCGGTCTGATTGCGTTGATCCTTGTCCAACGTCAGCGTTCCGCCAGGAGTGAGGCCGACCTCTGGCGTGAGGCCACCACGCCGACCTCCTGAGCCGCTACTGGGCGCGCTGGGCGCGCCTAGAGCCTGGGGACGTAGCTCAACTGGCAGAGCACCGCCTTTGCACGGCGGGGGTTGAGGGTTCAAGTCCCTTCGTCTCCACAACAGCCCGCCGGGACAAGTCGCGTAAGCACAACGCGACCAGCCGAGCTGGAACCTCAAGCCGGTATGCACACCTCCAGCATGCCGGAACCGGCTACGGCCGACGTGGAAGCGCTGGTGTCCTGAGCCGTGCGGCCACAAACACGGTGGGCCCTGCCCGATGAACTCGTGACGCCGCTCCAGCGGCACAACGCCAAGCAGGACCGCGAACGGACCAAGGTGGCCGACCTGTCACCGCCGTTTCACGATCGCGCGCAAGGTTGTGGTGGCAGCAGCTCTCCCTCCCAAGCCCCCGGTACAGGCGGGCGGACGTGGAGATCATGGGCTGGTCGCATTCGGCGATGGCGGTGCGTGTCAGCGGGCTTGTGTAGGAACTAACCAGAGACACCTTGCCGGAGTACCACGACGGGGCCATGGCGGAGTGGCGGGCGTACCCGAGCGAGGAGCCTAGCGGCGTGAGTGCCACCAGAAATGCAACCGCTAGCCCGGATGCCAGCCGAGGTGAGTGCACCCCGCCTGGCATCCGTGCTGGTCAGAGTAGCGGAAGCGGAGGGATTCGACCCCACGGTGCCTCTCGGCACGCTCGCTTTCAAGGTCAGCGACGCATCGACCAACGGCGACCGCCGGAGCGATGTGGGCAGGTCATCCGCCTGGCGCGGTCGCCCGCGACCGTCACTGCCAACGAGCGAATGCAACCACGAATGCAACCACCTTCGGCCCCGCCCCGGCTCAGCCCTGCTCTGGCGCGTGCCGAGCCGCCTATACCGGACTACCACCACTACAGAAGCCCCAGCAGTGTCCTCGCGTCGGTCAGGGGCGCAGCCGGCAACCCGGGGCGTGGAGGTGCCCATCGGCGTGTTGGTCGACCCTTCGTCACATCTGTTGGCCAGTACATCTCATAGGCTTGGGGTACCAACGGCGAGGTCGAAAATCAGGCTCTGAACTGTGGAAACGGGAGTCGTTTCGGCGTCCATTCGAGGTGGCGGACGGTGCTGAAGACATTCCTGTACGGCCCGAACGGGCACTGGGCAGGACGAGCTGTTGCGGCTGGTCGTGAAACATCATGGGCAGGGCGGTCGATAGGGCAGGTCCGGTGACACGTATTGTTTCCACGTCGCGGGAGTGAGGGTGTTGGCGGTGGTGTCGCAGATCCGCTGGATTGCTTGGTTGACGTTCATCTCCCATAGCCGAACGGTGTGGTCTTGGCTGCCGCTGGCCAGGGTCTGCCCATCGGGACTGAACGCGACCGCCACGACGTGGTCGGTGTGACCGGTCAGGGGTTGGCCTAGGGGGGTGGGGTGAGGTGGGTCAGTCAGGTTCCACAGCCGGATCGTGTGGTCGTCGCTGCCACTGGCCAGGGTGTGCCCATCGGGACTGAGCACCACCGCAGTGACGCCGTCGGTGTGGCCGGTCAGGGGTTGACCCAACGGTGTGGGATGGGCCGGGTCGGTCACATTCCACAACCGCACCGTCTGATCGTCGCTGCCGCTAGCCAGAGTGTGTCCATCTGGGCTGA
>JBOHFY010000256.1:0-2223 GCA_050699895.1 Pseudonocardiaceae bacterium | reverse complement strand
ACGGGTCGCCACACCACACCCCCAGGCAAGTGGTCAGCTCAACCCAGCCAGCCTGGCCTCACCCCACCGCCACGTCACCCCCCAACCCAGCCACAGCCTTGGCGGTCCGAGGCACAGCCTCATTAGTTGACTACTAGAAATTCCCTGTTCTCCTTCAGGGCGCAGCATCCGCGCGGTGGCAAAATCCGATGGTGGTATAAGCAAGGCCACGGAATTCCCGATATGGAGCCTAGGCTTTTTGCGATCCATTGAAACGTTGAGGGCAGGAGCGATAGATAATCATTCATGGGTACCACACACTCCCCGTCGCACTCTCGTGGAGCGGCATCCTCGACTGTCCTCCGCCGCTACTACCGCAAGTATCTGACTAAGGGCGATACGACCACAGCCGCCGGACGAGTCGTGTGCGCGCCGAGTCGTCTCGGTCGCGACGCCACAGGGTATGGCGCCTATGCCTGGCCTGCCATCGGACCGCCTCCGTTCGCCGTGAAGCCCGCCCGGTCCGGTCGGCCGGGGGGCTGGTCGCCGGCTCGGCCGCCCCGGCGGTGACCGGGCACCGGTGGGGCGCTGTCTGGGGGCCGCCCGGCGGTGGCGACCACGCTCAGCGGGAATCTCCAGCAGCTCGACACCGATCTAGGACCACACTAGGCAGGGGAAGCGGCGGCACCGGGGGACGGGGATGAGGTGGTAGCGCCATGCGACGCGATGGCGCCAACTGAGGCGGCGGCAGCCGTGGCCGCTGCCCGCGCGGGTGGTGGGCTGGTGGTCGAGCAGGATCGACCGGAGCGCGTCGATAGGCCCCGTGGGGCAACCGAACCGTTCCAGCTCGGTGAGCCGGTCCCACACGGAGTGGACGAAGTTGCGTTCGATGTGGGGGCGTCCGGCCAGCCATTCCACGGTCCGTGCCGGTAGGTCGGTGTCGGGTCGTGGTGGGCGCGTCGTCGGCCAGCGTGATCACCTGCCGCGGCGTGTGGCGCAGCCGCCCGATTTCCCCGGCCGCCGCCGGGTCGGCGAGGTGAGTGGGACGCGGGTGGGGGTTGACCGCGCTGATCACCCAGTTCAGGTCGCGCGTCGTGCATGACCATGTGTGGATCGGTGGTGCGGTGCCGGTGGTCCGCAGCACACCGGTGGTGGCCCGGCATCCCGGGCACGACTCGGCGGTGTCGTGGACGTCCCGGCAGGGGTCCTGGGCGGGCATCGTGTGGGTCACCTCGGGTTGGTGTGGGTGGGCCGGCCGGCCGCCGGGAGCGGGTACGGGGGGACAGCGCTCAAACCGGCGGCCGAGCCGGGGATCAGGTGGCGCTGGGACCGCAGTCGCCGCCCGGTCCGACGTGCCAGGCTGGGTCGCCCGGCACCGGATGCCCGCACTCGTCGACGGTGTGGCCCGTCCAGCGCAGGCAGGACAGGCACATCCAGCCGGGCGCCTCGTCGTAGAAGCTGGTGTCCCTGACCAGCCGCTGGCCGCAGCGGGCGACGTACACCCCGTCCGGGTGATCGGCGGTATCGTCGACGGCGTGGGAACGCCAGTCCAGCGAGGACACGCCTCAGCGCGGGGCGAGGCCCACCGGGTGTTCCTCGCGTGCGCCGGGCATGGTGGCCGGGTGCTCGCTCATCCGAGCCACTCGCTCAGCGCGTCACGCAGCGCGATCGCCTCATCCTCAGCCAGCGTCAGCGCGCAGAAACCATTCACGTGCGGGTCGAGCTGGATCTCGCCGTCGCGCTCGGACACCACCAGGTTGCGGAATCCCCGGGCCACGTCGCGCGCCGAGCACGAGGCGTGGATCACCCTGCGGCGGTTATCAGTCGGGTGCTTTGGTAGGTCAGTGGTGGTGTTGGTCACGGTTGACGAGAATTGATGGGATCAAGCCTGTGGCGTCCAAAAGCGTGGACACTACCCCGAATGGGCTACACCGGCAGACCCGCGCGGTAGGCCATGCCGCGCAGCTCGCGGCCGACCGCGTCGCGCCGTGGCCGGCGGGCGACCAGCTCCCCGATGAGGTCCCGGGCGAACGGGTTGCGCAGCACCTTGCCCGGGGAGATCTTCTCAGCGCGGCGGAAGGCGATCACCGCCTCGTCGTCGCGTCCCCGCACCCGGGCCAGCGCCCGGCCGTAGTCGGTCCAGTACATGGACCGCCGGGACAGGTTGGGGTGCAGCTCTGGGCGCAAGCTTTCAGCGATGGCGACGGCCCGGGGGTGGTCCCCGGCCTCCAAGACTGTGGCCAT
>JBOHFY010000255.1:0-16103 GCA_050699895.1 Pseudonocardiaceae bacterium | reverse complement strand
GGCCCCTACTCCCTCAGCGGCGTAGGGGCCACCGCCCTCGCCGTGTCGGAACCCCGACGCGACCCAGAGGGTGCGGCCAGGCCCGAGAGCCAGACCTAGAGAGTGGGTGCGCTGTGTGGGGGGTGGTGCGGTCGTTGTTGCGTCCGGCGTCGCGGGGCGGTGCCGAGGGTTTGGTGGAGGCGGCTCCGGCTGTGAACCTGCGGGAGGTGTTCCGGCGGTTCTGGCCTGATGCCCGGCCGTTTTGGCGGTGGTTGTGGCTGAGCCTGGTGTTGGTGTTGGTGACGCCGGTGGTGGACACCGGGGCGATCTTGTTGTTTCAGGTGTTGGTTGATCGGGTGTTGGTCCCGCGGGATTTCTCGGCGTTCGGGCCGGTAGCGGTCGTGTTTGTGGGGATCACCCTTCTGGTGGGCGCCTTGGGCTTCGGGGGACAGTATCTGGGGGCGTGGATCGGGGAGAACTTCCTGCATCGGATGCGGACGAGGGTATTCGCGCATCTGCATACGTTGTCGGTGAGTTTTTTCGACCGCCGCCGCCTGGGCGACATCCTGTCGAGGTTGACCGGTGATGTGGCCGCGATCGAGACCGTGGTGCTCTCGGGGGTGGTGGGGATCACCGCGAACCTGGTGAAGATCGTGGTGTTCGCGGGGGTGTTGTTCGTCCTGGACTGGCGCCTGGCGTTGGCGTCGTTGATCGCGGTCCCGGTGTTCGCCGCCGCCGCCAGGGTGTTCACCCGCCGGATCAAGGTCGCCTCTCGGGAGGTCCGCCGCCGCGCCGGGTCGATCAGTGTGGTGGCGGAGGAGAGCTTGGGTAACGCCACCTTGATCCAGGCCTACGGTCGCCAAAGCGCGGAGGTCGACCGGTTCGCCGCGCAGAGCATCGGCAGTGTGCGCGCGGAGTTGGCCGCGACCCGCCTGGGGGCGCTGTTCACCCCGCTGGTGGACCTAGTCCAGGTCTTGGGGGTGCTCACCATCCTGGGGGTGGGGATCTGGGAACTGACCGCCGGGCGGATCACCCTGGGCGGGCTGCTGGCCTTCCTGGTGTTCCTGTCCCAGCTCTACCAACCCGTGCAGGGCCTGGGGGCGCTGTCGACTTCCCTGTTCGGGGCCGCCGCGGCCGCTGAGCGGATCATCGAGCTGCTTGACGAGCACCCCACCGTGACCACCCCTCCGCACCCCGTCACCCTGAGCCGCCCCCGAGGGCAGCTGCGCCTGGAGCGGGTCAGCTTCGCCTACCCCGACACCACCACCGAGGTCCTCACCCAAGTCAGCTTCACCGCCCACCCTGGCCAGACCACCGCCCTCGTCGGCGCCAGCGGCGCCGGGAAAACCACCCTGCTCAAACTCCTGCTCCGCTTCTATGACCCCACCACCGGCCACATCACCCTCGACGGCACCGACCTCCGCGACCTCGACCCCCACCAGCTACGCGACCACATCGCCATCGTGCTCCAAGAAACCCTGCTCCTGGACGGCACCATCGCCGAGAACATCCTCGCCGGACGCCCCCACGCCACCCCCACCGAACTCCACGACGCCGCCGACGCCGCCGACGCCCACGACTTCATCACCGCCCTGCCCCACGGCTATGACACCCGCGTCGGCCAACGCGGCCGACTCCTCTCCGGCGGCCAACGCCAACGCATCGCCATCGCCCGCGCCATGATCCGCAACGCCCCCATCCTCCTCCTCGACGAACCCACCACCAGCCTCGACGCCGAAGCCACCGACCGCATCCTCACCCCCCTACGCCGCCTGATGACCGGCCGCACCACCATCCTCATCTCCCACAACCTGCTCACCGTCACCGACGCCGACCAGATCATCTACCTCCACAATGGCCACATCACCGAAACCGGCACCCACACCCAACTCCTCACCAACAACAACCACTACGCGCACCTCTACCACCTCCACCACCCCGCCGAAGCGCCGCACGGGCCGGGTCAGAACCCCAGCCTCGCCGGCACCGGAGCACCATCTTGATCGCCATTCGGAACCCTTCGGCGGTGTCGACACCGGGGTGTGGTGGGATTTGGGGTATGGAGAGCTCCTTACAGAACGTGACTTTTGGGTCTAACGGGTCCACTGCGCATGGGTACCTTGTGTTGCCTGAATCCGGTCGCGGGCCTGGCGTCGTCGTGATCCAGGAGTGGTGGGGGCTGACCAGCCACATCGCGGACGTGGCGAACCGGCTGGCCGCCGAAGGTTTCGTCGCCCTGGCTCCCGATCTGTACGGTGGCCCCACCACCCATGACTCCGACGAGGCCTTCACACTGATGCGGGACCTCCCGGTGGACCGGGCGGCCGGTGACCTGGGCGGCGCGGTGGATTATTTGCTCGGCCACGACGCGGTCACCAGCTCACAGGTCGGCGCGGTGGGATTCTGCATGGGGGGCGGCTTCGTGCTGGTGCTCGCGGCCCAACAGGGTGACAAGATCGGCGCTGCGGTACCGTTCTACGGGATCCTGCGCGAGCAGTACCCGAGCTTTGCCAACCTCTCCGCCCCCCTGCTCGGCCACTTCGCTGAGCAGGACGAGTTTGCCCCTCCGGACCAGGTCCGGACACTGGCGGCCACCATCGAGCAGCAATCCGGCCACAAGCCTGACTTCCGCTTCTACCCGGCCGGGCATGCCTTCTTCAATGACGAGAACCCGTTCGGCACCTACGACCCAGAGCAGGCCGCCACGGCATGGGAGGCCACCCTGCGGTTCCTCCGTGAGCACGTGGTGGCGCCCCAACACGGCTAGGAGCAACGACGTGGTTCGTGTCGTGACCGGATGGTTTCTGGCGGTCGTGGGGGCTCTCGGGTCGGGCGCGACCGGGGTGGCTGTAGTCCAGGCGGTAACCGACGGGGATCGCCTGGACGGCCTCATCGGGACAGCCATGTTCGCGGCGGTCACCCTGGGCTGTCTCGGCGGCGCGTGGCTGCTGTTGCGCCGACGTGGCACCCCACGCCAGCCGACCCTGGGGTGGGAACCAGAACCCGGTGAGGGATGGCTGCCGCCGCGGGCATGGGCGGAGTTTCCCGACGTCCTGCCGAGCCGGCCACGGCTCGGGTTGCGCCCTCCCACCCCGATAGGCGGGGTGCCGCCGGATGGCGTGCTGCGGCGGCTGTGGCTGGTGCGAGCTGAGCTGGCCTTCGACCAGGCGGGTGGCATGCACGGCGGATCCTTCATGGGCTGGAGCGCGATGTTTGCCCTGTCGTTAAGCCTGCTGCTCCTGCTCGGTGCCTTCTTCGCAACCGGGGATCTGACCGTGGAGGATCGGGCGTTGTTGGGACCGCTCCTGGCCTGGTTGGTTGTCACCACTGTGCTGTGTGGCGAGCGGGCCTCGCGAAATCCCTGGCGCCATTTCCGGCTACGCCGACTACAGCGTCAGCTGCAGACCGCGTACGGTGCGACGCCCAGACGTATTCCTGCTGGGCCGACGGTACGGTTCGGTGACCCCACACCGCACTACGACCCCGGTCGGCTCACGGACCCCGCGAAGGAGACGGCTGGAGTGCCTGGCAGCCAGGAAGCCGACCGTGACCTGGTGCAACAAACGCTCAGTCGGGAGTGGGGTGAGCCCACGGTCGCCGTCTATATCGAACAATTCGCCCCGCGTTTCCGGGTTCCTGGACGTCGGGCTGATGGCTCATCGAGTTCGCGATACCGGGTGCGCCGCTATGTTGGGCTTGTTGGCAAGACTCTGCACTTGGTCGTCGTGCTCGCTGCGGAATTGCTCAGCAGCGCGACAAGTCTCGAGGGCCCGTCTTTCGCAACGTTCAGCGGGCAGGTACGGGGTCCTGAGGGCTCGGCTGCGGTCCAGTTCGCCGCCGCAGTCCGCAGCGGCGAATTTTGGCTGGCGACATCCGCGTCGCGGTTGGCTGCCGTCAAGACTAGATCGTCTCCGCCGGTGATAGTGATGTGGTCGGGGGCCGGATCGGGTTGCCCGCAGCTGGATCGGGACGCCAAAGCCTTGCGGTGGCCGGATGGATCCAGCGTTTCCTTCATGCTCGACACTCCGGAGCGTCAGAGATTGTCGGCGACGGTCTGATCTTGCGCGGAGTTGTCCCAGGACATTGACTCGAAGACGTCCAGCGCAAGGTCGCAGACGTGCGGCCAGTCCCGCCAGGAACTCGACGCCAGGCCCACCATGGCCACCGTGCAACCGGCGGGATCCGGGATCCATGCGAGCACCTGACGCTGCAGCAGCGGCAACGAGTCGGCGCCCTCGATCTCGATCATCGCCGGTTCTTCGCGGATGGTGGCCAGCGCGGGCCCGGATGGGAGTTGCAGGACCTGGGCGTCGGTGTCCGGATCCTGGGCGTATGCCTCACGCAGCCCGGCGATCACGATCGTGGGGTCGTCGTGGTCTGAGGGCATCCGGGCCGCTGTGAGTAGCACGCTGACCGGACGCTGCGGGTCATCGGGGGAGCGGAAGAAGCCGATTGAGGTGTACTCAGCCCCGCTGGCGGCGGCGATCAGGCCAAGCGCGGACAGCGACTCGGCGACCTTGCCGGCGCTGGTGTCGCCTGGTGGGAGGTGAAACAACTCCTCCAGCGCCCGCCCGATCTCGGCGCTCGTCGCAGCCGAGGGCAACGCGACGAAGCCGTCTGGCAGCTCGATGGTGAATCCGTTCACGCCGCACCCCGGGCCGCTAGCTGAGAGCGGAAGGTCGCCGACGCCGAAGGCGGCGGTCCGTCCGACTCGGTGAGATGGTGGTAAACTTCCTTGCCGACATTCCAACCTGTCTTGATGCCGGCATCCAGCGTTCGGCCACCCACCGAGAGCGGATCGATGCCTGTACCGTCCAGTGTTTTGATGATCAGATTTAAGCCCTTGGTCCCGATCAGCTCGCCCTTTCGGACGTCCTGGTAGGCCGCCTCGAACCCAGTTTTCAGGTGCCCGAGCGCACCATTCCCCTTGATCACGGCGATGGTCTTCGCTGCGCGCCTACCGGTGATCTCCGCAGCCTCCCCGCCGAGCTTCGCCGCGCGGGAGCGAGCGTAGCTGAGCACCTTGCTACGAGTGGCATTGAGTGCCCGCTCAGCCTCGGTCGTGACTTTCGCGCCTCGGCCCACCCCGCCGATGAACGGCAGTGCCCCGATTGCGTCATCGACCATTGAACCCCATCCGACGTCGGCGCCGGCCGCTTTCGCCAGCCCGTGGGTGCCCAACGCCATCAGGCTGGTCACGGCCGCGGCGCCCGCGAATATCGCGCCGACCGGCGGGAAGGGCGCGGTGATGATGGCCAGCACGCTGAGTACGGTGCCGACCTTGCTCAGCAGGTCACCGATCTGGGCGATGAGGTCGGCGTGGTCCTGGACCCACTTCCACGTCGTGGAGGCGAGGTGCTTAACCTCGTTGACGAACCTGCTGACGATCCAGCCGAGCAGGCCCGGCTCTTCCGGCGCTTCGTCCTTGGCTCGGCGCAGCGCGTTCGCGACTTCGCTCACCAGCTCCTCATGCTGGGCTAGCAGGCGCTGGGCGAGTTCCTGGATCTCCTCCAGCTCTCGCGCCGCGCTGTTCACCTGGGAGATCGCGGCGCTATAACGGGCCTGGGCCTGCGCCAGGGTGGTGTCCTCCGAGAAGAACTGGCCGCGTAACCCCAGGTCGGGGTTGGACTCGGCGGCCCGCAGCTGCCGCAGGGCCTGCTCTGCCTCGGTCTCGTACTGGGCGGCGCGCGTCTGCATTGATGCCAGATCCGCGGACCACTGGCTCAGAGTCCGCGCGGCGTCGCCGAGAGAGTGATTGGCCTTGTCCAGGTAGTCCGGGAGCTCGCCCAGCCTGTGGTGAAAAGCCTCAGCGGCCTCGCCCTGCCAGACCCCACCGCCGCGACCGATGCTGATGAGCGTCTGGTGAGCGGCATCCAGCTCGGACGCCACCGATCTGAGGTCCGCCGCCAGCGAGGAGATCCGCTCCGTCGCGCCAGGTGCGGGATCGAAGCCCAGGGCTGGATACTCCAGAGCTGGATACCCCGGCGTGGGAGAGCCCAGCGCCGTCTCGAGGTTCATCGGACCGATCCCCCGTCGAGAGCCCGACTGATCGGGGAGGGCTCACCCGGCTCAGCGGTGCCCGAGCCGGTGACGCCAGGATCGGGGAACAGCCTCGCGATCGCCTGATCGAGCTGCTCGTACAGCAGTTTGGCCTCGCGCAGCGAGTCGGCCATCTTCTCCGACGCGTCGCTGATCTTGCCGAGGCCGTACTCCCATCTGCCCTGGAATTCTCCGGCGGCCCAGTCGAGGCCGACGCTGCCCAGCTCCGTCGCTGAGGCCGCGCGCAGCCTGTTGTTTGCGGCGCGCATCCGGTCCGCGGCCTCGGACAGCGAGGCGATGAGTTGCCCCAGGCCGGGCACGTCCACCAGGAACCCGTCGTTCATCCCACACCTTCCCGTCGTCGACGGTGCACCATAGCGGCGCGGGTCAGGCGTGCGTCACGACGTCCCGGTGGGGCACGATGTCCGGCGTTTCGGCGAGCCCGAGCCTCAGATGTCCATGCTGAGGTCGTCCCGGATCCTGCGGGCGAGGGACTCGTCCATGAGCAGCCGAGCGACCAGGGCCCGGATGACGTCCTGGCCGGTGACGCGAGTGGTGCCGATCCTATCGGCGGTCTCGGCGCACCACTGGGTGAGCTTGACGTGATAGGTGGGAGACAGGTCGACACTGCGCCGGACTGGCTTGGTGCGATCGGAATCGGCCCAATGCAGGTGTTTGGCGTCGAGGTCGTGGGGCCGGTGTTGCGGCTGAGCTCTGCGGGCCCGGGTGGAGGCGTGGTCGGCACTGTTAATCATAGATACCTCCCTATGCCAGGATGTTCGTCTGAAGGACCGGGAGCGGTTCACATCTGTTGCGTGAGCCGAGCCGAAGGGATCGGAGGTACTGTGCCGCGACCGTTAAGGAGTGATCATGTCTTACCCCGCTCACCATGAATCCGAGGTGACCCGGCGCGCTGTCGTGGCCGGCACCGGTGTGCTCGCTGTCTCCGCCACGCTCGCCGCGTGCGGCGGCTCGCCAGCCACGTTGACGCCGGCGGCTCCCGCTGAACCGGCCCCCGTCGGTGAGCGCGTGGCGAGCATCGGCGACATCCCCGTCGGCGGTGGCACGGTGTTCGCCAGTAAGAAGGTCGTGGTGACCCAACCACAGCCGGGAACGTTCAAGGCGTTCTCGGCCATCTGCACCCACCAGGCCTGCACGGTCAACAAGGTCGCCAGTGGCACGATCGACTGCCCCTGCCACGGGAGCCGCTTCGCTATCGCGGACGGCTCGGTCGTGCACGGTCCTGCGGCACGGCCGCTCCCGGAGCGCCAGGTCACGGTCATGGGCGACGCGCTCCTGGTGGAGTGACCAAAGACAACTCAACGCCAGGACGGCAGCCAGAGCTCGGCGTTCCAGTGCTCCGGGGTGATCGAACCACCGGTGAGGACCGGCCAGAGCCAGACGAAGTTGGCCACCACGAGCCCGACGTACAGCGAGACCGCCAGCAGCCCCGTGCCGCGCCGCTCGGCGCCTTCGGCTGCCCGGCCGAGAATCTCGCCCAGCACCAACGTCACGGCGATGACCAGAAACGGCGCCGCCGGGGTCATATAGAAGAAGTACATCTGGCGGTGGATGTTGCTGAACCAGGGCAGCCAGCCGGCGGCGTAACCGGCCAGCGCCGCCGCGTAACGCCAATCCGGTCCGCTGGCCGCCCGCCACACCGCCCAACCCAGGACGGGCAGCATGAGCCACCACAGCGTCGGCGTGCCAATGAGCATCATGGCGGCTACGCAGTCCTGGCGCCCGCAGCCCGGAGCGGCGGCACCGGACTGGTAGTAGTAGAGCATCGGCCGAAGCCCCATCGGCCAGCTCCACGGTTTGGACTCCCACGGGTGTGGTTGGACGGGTGTGAGGAGCCCCTCGTGGAAGCGCAACACCACGGCGCTGTAGTGCCACAGCGACCGCAGTGCCCCCGGGACGAAGCGCCACGGGCCACCCGCACCGATCTGGTTGCCCACCGCGTGCCGGTCGATACCGGTCTCGCTGCGCAACCAAGCCCACCAGGTCGCCAGATAGGCCCCGACCGGCACCACCGCCATCGCCCACGACACTGGCCCGAGATCCCGGGCCAGCGTGCCGGCCCAGGGCCTGCGCACACCTGCGGTGCGCCGCGCGCAGGCGTCCCACGCCAGGCTCATCGCGGCGAACGTGACGAGGTAGTACACCCCGGACCACTTCACGCCGCAGGCCAGCCCGAGCAGTACGCCGGCTCCGAAGCGCCACCAGCGCACCCCCAACCGCGGTCCCCAGTCGGTGACGCGACTTTCCCGGACCACCGTGGCCAGCCGCTCACGCACCTGCTCTCGGTCGATGACCAGGCAGCCGAACGCCGCGAGGACGAACATCGCGAGGAAGATGTCGAGCATCCCGATGCGCGCCTGCACGTGGCTGACGCCGTCGGTGATGAGCAACACCCCGGCGATCCCGCCCAGCAGGGTCGATCTGGTCATCCGACGCACGATCCGCACGATGAGCAGCACACACACCGTGCCGGCCAGCGCGGCGGACAGGCGCCACCCCCAGCCGTTGTAGCCCAGCACCAGCTCACCCAGCGCGATGAGCTGCTTGCCCAGCGGGGGGTGCACGATGAACTCGTAGCCCGCGTTGTCCTCCACCCCGCCGTTGCGCAGCATCCGCCAGGCCTGCGGCGCGTAGTACTTCTCGTCGAACACCGGGGTGCCGCGATCGGTGGGCAGGCTCAGATTCCACAGCCGCACCGCAGTGGCGACCATGGTCAGACTCAGCGTCACCGCCCAGCTCCGCCACCGGTCGGTGAGCGGGCGGTCCACCAGCCGCTGGAGCGGACCCGCCGGCTGCGTTGGCGCTGGAGGTGCCGGGGGCACCGACCCGACGCCGGCCACCGGGGTATCGGGGCATGCCTGGCGGACCGCCGTCACGGGCCCGATCGTAGGCTCGGCTTTGTGGCAGGCATGTCGGGCTCCGTGACCGCAGGGTGTGCGGGGGCGCTGGTGCTGGCGGCCACCCCGCTCGGCGACTCCCGGGATGCCTCGCCGCGCTTGGTCGCCGCACTGGGCAATGCGGATGTGGTGGCCGCCGAGGACACCCGCCGGCTGCGGGCGCTGGTCGCGGTCCTTGGTGTGACCGTGACCGGCCGGATCGTCTCGTACTACGACGCGGTGGAGGCGGCCCGGATCCCCGCGCTGCTGGCGGCGATCCGTGGCGGCGCGACGGTACTGCTGGTGACCGACGCCGGGATGCCCGCCGTGTCCGACCCCGGGTTTCAGCTGGTGGCCGCCTGCGTGCGGGAGGGGCTCCGGGTGAGCTGCCTGCCTGGTCCCTCGGCGGTGACCACAGCGCTGGCCGTGTCCGGGCTGCCCTGCGATCGGTTCTGTTTCGAGGGGTTCCCGCCGCGCCGGGCCGGGCCTCGTCGGCGGTGGCTGGCCAGCCTGGCCGGTGAAGGGCGCACCTGTGTGTTCTTCGAGTCACCGCACCGGCTGGCCGCCACCCTCGCCGACGCCGCGGAGATCCTCGGCGTGGATCGGGCGGCGGCGGTGTGCCGGGAGCTCACCAAGCCCTATGAGGAGGTTCGCCGTGGTGGGCTGGGCGTGCTCGCCCAGTGGGCCGCCGACGGAGTGCGTGGTGAGATCACCGTGGTGCTCGCGGGCGCGCCGCCCGCCGGCCCTCCGGAGGTGGCCGACCTCCTCGACGAGGTGACCGAGCGGGTCACTGCGGGGGAGCGCCTCAAAGAGGCCGTGGCCGCCGTGGCAACCGCGCACGGTGTTCCCAAACGCAACCTCTACCAGGCGGCTGTGGAAAGCTCATGACCGTGGAGGACGATCCGTACCAGTGGCTGGAAGATGTGACTGGCGAGCGAGCGCTGTCCTGGGTGCGGGAGCGCAACGCCGAGACCGTCGTGGAGCTGGCCGGCACTTCCCGGTTCGAGGCGCTGCGCGCCGAGATCCGGGAGGTGCTCGACTCGACGGACCGCATTCCGTACATCACCCGGCGCGGCGAGTACCGGTACAACTTCTGGCGCGACCGTGAGCACCCGCGCGGCCTGTGGCGGCGCACCACGCTCGCTGACTACCGCACGGAGCGGCCGGATTGGGAGATCCTGCTCGACGTGGACGCGCTGGCCCGCGACGAGGACGAGAACTGGGTGTACCACGGCGCGCAGTGCCTGCGGCCGGACTACCGGCGGGCACTGATCTCGCTGTCGCGGGGTGGCGCGGACGCGAAAGTCGTGCGGGAGTTCGACGTCGAGCGCCGCGAGTTCGTCACCGACGGCTTCCAGCTGCCCGAGGCGAAATCGATTGTGCGCTGGATCAATGCCGACCGCATCTACGTCGCCACCGACTTCGGCCCGGGAACGCTCACCACCAGCGGGTACCCGCGCACTGTCCGGGAGTGGCGGCGTGGCACGCCGCTGGCGCGGGCCGAGCTGGTGTACGAGGGCAAGCCCGACGACATCGACGTGTACGCCTACCACGACGACACCGAGGGGTTCGAGCGTGATTTCGTCGGGCGGGTGCTGGATTTCTACCGATCCGAGCTGTACCAGCGCTGCGGTGACCAGCTGCGCCGCATCGAGGTGCCCGACGACGCGATCGTCGGCGTGTACCGGCAATGGATACTGATCGAGCTGCGCAGCGAGTGGACGGTCGGCCAGACATACCCGGCGGGCTGCCTGCTGGTAGCTGACTTCGACGAGTTCCTGGCTCACGGCCAGGACCCGCGGGTGCTGTTCACCCCCGATGAGTGCTCCTCGCTGGCCGGTTACCGCTGGACCCGCCACCATCTGATCCTCGCCGTGATGCGGGACGTGGTCACCCACCTCTCGGTCCTGACCCCGGCGCGGGACTGGCACGCCACGCCGCTGACCGGCACGCCGCCGCTGTGCAGCGTGAGCGCGTGGGGCACCGACTCGGACACCGACGACGAGTACCTGCTCGATATCGACGGTTTCTTGACGCCGTCCACACTGGCCATCGGGACCATCGGGGCCGGCCCGGCCGTCGTGCTCAAGCGGGCGCCGTCCTTTTTCGACGGCGCCGGTCTCGCCGTGCACCAGCACTTCGCGGTCTCCGAGGACGGCACCCGGATCCCGTACTTCCTGGTGGGGCCCGACGACTCCGCCGTGCCACCTGGCGGCCGGCCCACCCTGCTGTACGGCTACGGCGGTTTTGAGGTATCCCTGCAACCCGGCTACCGCGGTGGCCTGGGCCGGGCTTGGCTGGCCCGCGGCGGCTGCTACGTCGTGGCCAACATCCGCGGCGGCGGCGAGTACGGCCCGCGTTGGCATTCCGCCGCGCTCAAGCGCGACCGTCACCTGGTCTACGAGGACTTCGCCGCAGTGGCCCGGGATCTGGTTGCCCGCGGTCTCACCACGCCGTCTCGCCTCGGTGCCCAGGGCGGCAGCAATGGCGGGCTGCTCATGGGCGTGATGCTCACCCACTACCCGGAACTGTTCGGCGCCATCGTCGCTTCGGTCCCGCTGCTGGACATGTTGCGCTACCACACCCTGCTGGCCGGCGCTTCCTGGATGGCCGAGTACGGCGACCCCGACGATCCAGCCGAACGCGAGTACCTGCTGCGCTTTTCCCCCTACCACCAGCTGCGGGCCGGCCGCCGCTGCCCGCCGACGCTGCTCACCACCTCCACCCGCGACGACCGCGTGCATCCCGGCCATGCCCGCAAGCTGGTGGCCCGGATGCGCGAGTACGGCCTGCCGGTCAGCTATTACGAGAACATCGAGGGCGGCCACGGCGGCGCGGCGGACAATGAGCAGGCGGCTTTCATGTCCGCCCTGGCCTACGAGTTCCTCTGGCGCCATCTCTCGGACTGACCCGCCCGGCCGTGGGCGTCGCCGCTGTGCCGTCACCATGCGAGGCATAGCCGACCAAGTGCAGAAGCTCTCGCTGGGCAACCAGCAGCGGGTGCAGCTGTCCGCCGCGCTAGTGCACGACCCGGACGTCCTGGTCCTGGACGAGCCCTTCTCGGGCCTGGACCCGGTCGCGGTCGACGTGATGAGCGGCGTGCTTCGCGAGAAGGCGGCCGCCGGTGTCCCGGTGATCTTCTCCAGCCATCAGCTCGACCTGGTCGAGCGGATCAGCGAGCGGGTAGGGATCATCGCGGCCGGCCGGATGGTCGCGGCCGGCTCGGTGGACGAGCTGAGAGCGGGTGGCGAGACCGTGCTTGACGTGCGTGGACCATCCTCGCCCGGTTGGGCGGCCGCAGTGCCCGGGCTGAGTGTGCTGGAGCACACCGGTGACCACACCCGGGTCCAGCTTGGCGAAGGCGTCGACGATCAACAGGTGCTCCACGCCGCGCTCGCGGCCGGACCGGTGCACGGGTTCAGCCGGTACCGGCCTGCGCTCACCGAGCTTTACCGAGATGTCGTGAGCGCACCGCGGCAGGCCGACCGGACGCCGGTGACGGGGTGAGCGCCCCGCTGAGCCCAGCCAGGGCCGTCGCACTCGTCATCCGGCGTGAAGTTCCGCAATCGGGTGCGTACCCGGGCGTTCCTGAAGGACAACGTCGACGATGCTCTCCGTGGCCTGGTGCAGGCCACCATCGCGCAGCAGACGATCACCAAGGCGCTGGTTCGGGCCGGGGTGGACACCTCGGCGGTGACCGCGCAAGCCCAGGTGGCAGTGAACACGTTGGACGCCCGTAGCGGCGACTACGGCAGCCGGCTGGCAGTCGGCCTGATCAGTGCTGGGCTGTTGTACTTCGCGATCGTGATCTACGGAGGGTCGCTCGCGCAGGGTGTGCTCGAGGAGAAGACCAGCCGGGTCATCGAGCTGCTGCTCGCCACGATGAGGCCGTGGCAGCTCATTGCCGGTAAGATTATCGGCGTTGGGGCGGCTGGGCTGCTCCAGTTCACACCGATCACCATCCTGGTGGTGATCCCCTTCGTCGCGTCTTTCTCCATCATCAACAACCCGACCGGCACCACTGCGGTCCTGCTGTCGCTGGTGCCGTTCTTCGCACCCATCCTGATGCCGATCCTGATCGCACTCGGCGTGGCGTCGGCGTGGCAGGTGGTGCTTGCCGCAGGGCTGACCGTGGCAACGACCGTGGTGCTGGCGGTCCTGGGCGGGCGGGTATACGCGAACTCCGTGCTGCGCACCGGGAGCCGGGTCCGGTTGCGTGACGCGCTCAGCCGTACCCCGTAATCAGCCAGACCCGGTAGCATGACGAGTCGGGCATCGCCGAGCACGTCGACCCGGCACACCCGGGTTACCACTGGTCAGAACCAGGTGCTGCACCATGGGGTGACGGGAGAACGGAACATGGCATCGGCTCTGGCCACAGCGCCGGTCGAGTGTTCGTCGATCAGGCCCGCGGCGGTGAGCGTTCGCACACTGTAGCCACCCAGGTAGGCCGAGCCGAGTGCCGCGGCATCCAGGGTGAGGTCGGCCGAGGCGGTGGTCGGCACGCCGCTGGCGCCGCTGGGCCCGCCGTCCAGCGCGAAGCGGCCCCCGGCCAGGCCGGCGGTGTCCACCACCTCGAGGACGACCCGCCCGGGGACCAGATAGGACCGAGTAGAGAGCATGGCGGCGACGTCGAGCGGTCGGATCCACAGAAAGTCGGCCCGGCCGCTGGGCTGCGCGTGCCGGGCGTCAGTCAGCAGCAGGGGCAACAGCTCGTCGGCCGGGCGGTCCTCCACCCGCACACTGGCCGTCAGGTCCAGGTTGAGCAGGTGGTGCCACAGCAGCGACTCTGCGGTGGGATCGCTCGTCAGGAACAGCCGGACGCTGACCTGGCCCCGGGGCTGCCGGAGCTCCCAGTGCTCCTGATACTCGTACCGAGCCACGCCGATCACCAATCCAGCCGGATCACGGGCGACGACAGAGAAGCTGGGCTTGGGCTCGGGCCAGCTCGGGAAGCGCAGGATCCCGAAGTCGAAGTCCCAGACATGGTCCGGCCGGGAGATCTCACCGGGACGCGTCAACCGGTGGCGTTCATAGACCTGCGGGGCGAGCGCGCGGGCGGTGTCCCGGTCGACGTACTCCACCGTCCCTGGTGGACGGTGCCGAACGTGGGCCGCCAGCGTGTCCACCGTCCAGGTCTGGTGTTCGGTTGCGGCGCCGTACCCGAATCGACCGTAGATTCCCCACTCAGCCGCGATCAAGATGCTCACCGGCTCTCCCCGTTCCCGGGACGCGGCCAGCTCGCTGGCCATCAGCCGGGAAGCCAGGCCACGTCGCCGGTGCGTCGAGGTCGTGGTCACCGCGGTCACGGCCGAGGCCTCCAGCGCGCCACCGCCCGGCACCGTCATCGGGGATCGGAAGCTGCGCAGTGTCGCCACGACGGTGTCGCCATCGAAACCACCCCAGGTCCGGTCGAGGAACAGGCTAGGTCGGCGTGCCTCGGTGTCCACGTCGCCTGCCGGGTTGAGGCACCCGGTGTTCATCCCCGTGCACCACGCCGCCACCTCGTCGTTGGTGATGGTGCGCACGTCAATCTCCATGGGGTGCTCCATGGGGTGAGCCTTGCAGACGGCTGCGGGGTGACCCGTCACGCTGGGCGCAGCGGGTAGTTCTCGATGTCGAATCGTCGGTTACCCTGCACTCATGAGGGCCGTGCTGTTGGAGGTTCCCGCCGCGATGCTCACTGAGCGCCGCCGGTTGGAGCTCGACGGGCGCGACGAGGTGTGGAACGGAGTCCTGCACATGGTGCCGCCGCCCGGAGGTCCGCATCAAGACGTAGGCGCGGAGCTGTTCCTGGTACTCGGGCCGCTGGCCAAGCGCCACGGGCTTCGTCCCCGTTACGAGACGGGTCTGTTCGGCGCTGACGACGACTACCGGGTGCCTGACCAGCTCTATTGCCGTCCTGAGCAGCAGTCCGATCGTGGCGCTGAGGGCGCGGAGCTGGTCGTCGAGATCCGCTCCAAGGGGGACGAGACTTACGAGAAGATCGACTTCTATGCCGAGCTCGGGGTGCGGGAGATGCTGATCGTGCACCCCGAGGGTCGCTGGGTTGAGCTGCTGCGCGCCGTCGGTGGCCGGCTGCTTCCGGTCAGCGCCGACGCCGGAGGCGCGGTGCGTTCTGACGTCCTTGATGCGCGGTTCGCCACCGTCGAGAGCCAACTGCGGATCATGTGGCAGGACGGCGTCGCCGACATCTGAGGGCCTCGCATCGCGATGCTCGTGGCTACGAGCCCACGGTCCACTCTCCTTCTGGCGTGCAACGGGCGGTCCACCCGAGCGCTGCCTTGGTGGCTGCGGTGCTGGCTACGACTGACGGGGGGTCGCCCGGGCGGCGGCTCACCACCTCCGGTCCGAATGAGTGGCCGGTGGTGTGCTCGATCGTGTGGAGGACCTCTTTCACCGAGACGCCGGCCCCGCGACCGATGTTGTAGACGCTGGATGCGTGGTGTTATTCGAGGTGCTGGGCGGCGGTGACGTGGGCGTCGGTGACATCGGCGACGTGCGGGATGAGGTTGGCGACGCCAGCGTCGCCAAGGTGGAGCGCCCCGGCCCCAGTGACGTTGAAGTAACGCAATGCGGGCCATCCCATGCCGGTGTCGAGCCCGGCGCGGCGCACCACTCTTTCGCCAATCAGTTTTGTTGCGCTGTAGGGGCTGGCCGGCCTGGTAGGAGTTGTTTCGTCGATGATCTCGGTGGCTGTATCGCCGTACACCGCGGCGCTGGAGGAGAACACCAGCCGCATGGCGTCGAGAAGCCGGAGCAGCGCCTGGACCACCGCCTTGCGGTCGAGAACTGAAGCCTGGATCAGCGGCGCAGCCGGAGGTAGTCGGTGGGGGTAGCCGGTGGACAGATCGTCAAGTACCACGACGTCGCGGCCGGTGGCGCGGAGCGCGTACGCGATGTGCGAGCCGATGTAACCAGCGCCACCGGTCAATAGCCAGGTCATGAGTGGTCCTCAATGTTACGTTTTGCGCACGTAGAGTAATCCCTCGTGGGGCATCGGTGAGACTCTATCTGGCGCCGACTGCCCGGCAGGGCAGTACAGGGTTTTTAGCGCGGAGCTTTTAGCACGGAGAATTTCACTTTTGCTCGGCGTCGGGTACCGAAGATCCAGAATGCGGCTAAGTCGTAGGTGAAGTTCCGGTGCTCGTTGGTTCCGTCGGAGGCGACCCGAGCAGTAACGCACGA